>JANNGC010000313.1:0-25991 GCA_031380445.1 Pedosphaera sp. | reverse complement strand
GGACGAGTAGTGGCTGGAGAGACTGTCATCGCCGCTCCATACGACTTCGGGCTTCGCACCCGCCGCACGCAGCAGCGCCGCGCCCGCGCCGTAGCTCGCTGAGATGAACACCTGTTCGCCGATGATCAGCGGCGTGGCGGCGCTCACCGACGCCTCGATGCGCGGCGTCCACGGAAATTCCCAGAGCAGTTTCCCGTCACGGTCGAGCGCGAGCAGATGCTTGCGTCCGAAGACGAAGAGGCGCCGCTGCCCGCCGATGGTCGCGGCGACGGGCGAAGAGTAGCTGGCTTCCTCGCTGGTCGTTTGCCACAAAACTTTCCCCGTCGTCGTGTCGAACGCGACGACGCCCGCGCCTGCGCCTCCGATGTTCAGAATCACCGCTCCGCCCTCGACGAGCGGCGAGCAGGCGATGCCGAAGAACCCTTTGTCACTGCTGAATTGTTTCCGCGTGTCCACGCGCCAGAGGTTTGAGCCGTTGGTCAGGTTCCACGCGTTCAGGATTCCATTCGCGCCGAAGGTGAAGACGCGCGGGCCATCCACGGCGGGCGTGGCGCGCGGGCCAGACTCGAAGCCGAAGTCATCGCGATAGGTCGAAGGGTATTCCGTGCGCCACAGTCGCGCGCCATCCGTGGTCCGAAAACAGTCGAGGACTTCATTCTCGCCGACGCGGTGAAAGAGCAGCACGCGGTTCGAGACCGCGACCGGCCCGCTCCAGCCTTCGCCGACTTTCGTCTTCCACAAAATCTTCGGGCCTTCTTTCGGCCACGTCAGGGCGAGATTTGTTTCCGTGGAAACACCATCGCGCGTCGGACCGAGAAGTTGCGGCCAGTCCGCCGCGTGCGTGACCGCCACGAGCCAGAGCAGAGATAGGAGAAATTTCATCGCGGCAGCAGGGCGAGCAGCCACAGGAGCAACAGCACCAAAGCCACAACCCACCAGAAAATTTTCCGGGGCGCGCGCTTGGGTTTGCCGAACTCGCGCTGGGTGAACTCTTCGTAGTCGAATTCATCATCCGGCAAGTCGAGCGATTGCGTGCTCGCGTGGTCGGACCAGCCAGTGGATTCATCGGAGCCGCAGCCGGGGCAGGCGCGCGCGCGGCGCGGCACGTCGGCGCCGCAGTTCGGACAAGTTTCAGGAGCGGGCATGGCTCAGTGATAGCGACCGTGAAGCAGATCGCCAGCGATTCCTTTGTGCTCCAGCACCGTGCCTTCGACCGCCGTGGGGTCCACGCTCCAGCGCGCAGCGAGGCGCACCACGCGCTCGGTGTTGAGCGCGAGCAGTTCGCGCTCGGCGAGGCCGAGGACGTTCGAGCTTTGCTGGTAGGCGAGGCAGCGGAGTTTCAAATCACGCTCGGCCTCGGTGAGCGCGCCTTGATTCCACAACGTCTCGCCCGCCCACGCGTAGGCGCGCAAAACTTTCCCATCGCTCAAGCGCGCCCAGCCGTGATGCGACACGGCACGATGGCGGGAGAAGAATTGCACCTCGCCCAGTTTGTGACTCAACGCGCAGAGAAATTTGAAACACTCGTCAATGTCATCGGCGGGATCCGGCAGGTCGCAGCCCATGACGAGAATCCAGCCGTCCACCGGCGGCGCGATGAACAGGCGCGGCTCGAAGGGCGCTCCGAGGGCGTCGCTCCAGGTGCAGTCGCGGGCGTGTTGCAGGCCGAGCGCGTCCTGAATGGCGCGCGGGTTCAGCGAACGCACCGCGAGCCAGCGGTTCGGTGCTTCAAAGACGGAGGTGGAAAAATGCGGCGCGGAAAATCCCGCCGGACCGACGCGCAGGCCGAGTTCCCGCCGCACCACCCAGCGCAGAATCGCGACGCACACGATGATGGCGGTGACCATCGCGATGAGGAGGACGGCCACGAGGTCTTCAGGACGGGACGGCGAGACTTCCGCGAGCAGCGCGGGGGCGGTCAGGAGGCTCGACGCCGGAGTCATGCGGCGGAAGTTACTCCGAGGCGCGACGGGTTCAAACGCGAAAGCGGCTGGGGCGAAGTTTTTTTCATGTGAACCGTGAAACGAGATTGGACCGGTGGGGGCAGGCAAGAATTAACCGCAGAGGCGCAGAGAGAGCAGAGAGAGAATGGGTTGAAGGCTGAAATCAGTTCGTCCAATCCCTTCGTTGCGACGCATCAGTCCGCCTCTTTTTCTCTGCGCCTCCGCGCCTCTGCGGTAAAAAAGGCTCGCCCTAACTCAAAGTCCGGCTGGTTTTTCCGTCTCAAATTTTCAGGAAAATTCTCCGCCGATACATCCACACCAGCATCAGCCACATCACGCCGAAGAGGAGCGCACCTTGCACGAAGGGCCGATACGCGCCGAACCACGGCAGCAGCCACGCGCCCAAGTGCGTCCGTAGCGCGCCACCGATGAAGCCCTCGCAGATGTGCGCGATGACGTAGGCCGCGATGGAGTTCACACCGATGACCGTGAGCGGCCAGAACCACGCGCCGAGCCGCCGCACCTCGATGAGCGCATAAAACGCGGCGAGAAACAGGAAGCACCAGCCACCGCTGAACAACACCCACGTCGGCGTCCAGATGCGTTTCACGATGGGGCAGAGGCCGAGCCATTGCAGCGCGAGGCCGAGCGCGAGGCCGGCGACGCCCGCGATGAGGAAGCGGACGAGTTTCTGACGGTGCGTGAGTTCTGCGCGGAGCCAGTTTCCGGCGAGCAGGCCGAGCACCATCGTGGCCAGCGTGGGAATGAAACTCAGCGTGGCGTAGCCGCCGCTGTTGAACGTGAACGGTTTTTCTCGCGGGAACAAATTCAGGAACCAGCGGTCGAAGGCCCACGCGAGATTGGAGTTCTTGTCCCAGTGCGCGGCAAAGCCGGTGAGGTGATGCGGCCAGTTCGCGGGCACGCCCACCGCCGCCCAATCGAAGTCCGCGCCCGGCAACGGATACACCGCGAACGCCGCCCAGTAGCCGACGACGAGCACGATGAAACCCGCCCATTGCAGGCGCACGGAACGCAGGCCGAGCAGAAAGAGGAACACGTAGCCGAAACCAATTTGCGACAGCGTGTCCTCGAACGTGAAATTCGTCAGCGGACGATCCACGGAACGCAGCAGCACGCCGAGCGCGGCCAGAGCGAAAGCCCGCCATGCCGCGTGTGCGAATAGATGGCCAAACGTCGCGCCCTTCGCGAGCCGCGACGCGATGGAGAACGGCAGCGCCACGCCGACGAGAAACGAGAACGAAGGCTGAATCATGTCGTGCAGCACGCAGCCGATCCACTCCACATGCTCCTGCTGCCAGTGGAGAAATTTCCAGACTGCGCCGTCGGGAAAATTCTTCACCATGCGCCCGATGGCGAAGACCTCGGCCATCATCAGAAACATGACGAGGCCGCGATAGGCATCAATGGAAACGAGACGCTGGCTGGCGCGCGGCGCTTCGATGGTCGCTGGTGTGCTCATGCGTTTGGGATGACGCGCAGGCTAGGGCGAACGGCGAAGTTGTCGAGCGGGGAGTGCTTCCCGGAGCGCGGGCTTTCCAGCCCGCAGCAACGCGCGAATTTCGAGGGCTTCCGTTTCAATTTGCGCCGCCCGCCGGGAGGATATTGCTGCGGGCTGGAAAGCCCGCGCTCCGGGAGTAGTGCCGTTGCCCACTTACTCCTTACCAGGCAAACGCTCCACTACGCTGATGAACTCGCCGCGCAGCACGCGCGTTTTCACTTTGCGTCCGGCGGCCAGATTGCGCGCGTCTCGGATGACCGAGCCAGTCTCCGCATCGCGCGTGATGGAGTAGCCGCGTTCGAGAATCTTTTCCGGCGAGAGCAGGCGCAGGCGGGTTTCCAATTCACGGAACTGGCGGCGCTTCATTTCCAAAGCCCGCCGCGCGTGCTCCGGCAGGCGGCGCGTGTGCCCGGTGAATTGCTGCCGCTTCGCCGCGATCAACTTCGAGGGCTGCACGCGCACGAGGCGTTGCGCGAGCGCGCGGGTCGCAAGCTGGTGCTGGCGAAACGTCTGCACTCCGCTGCGCGTCAGCGCGCGCTGCGCGTCGTCGAGCTGCTGGCGGCGTTGGTTCAACTCCCGGCGCGGATGCACGCGGGCCAGGCGCGTGATGTGCCAGTGCAGTTGCTCGCGCGCGGCCTCGACACGTTCGCGCACGAGCGTGAAGAGTTGCAACGCGGACTGCGCCACCCACTCGCGGCGGCGCATCATGCCCTCGGTCAGCAGCTCCGCCGCCGCGCTCGGCGTGGCCGCGCGCAAATCGGCGACGAAATCGCTGATGGTGAAATCAATCTCGTGGCCAACGGCGGAAACCACCGGCACGCGCGAATCAAAAACGGCGCGCGCCACGACCTCCTCGTTGAACGCCCACAAGTCTTCGAGACTGCCGCCGCCGCGCGTGATGAGAATGGCGTCGAGCGCGCGGCCCGCGCCGCTCCACTCGTTCAACAGTTTCACCGCGCGGGCAATTTCCTCCGCCGCCCCCTGCCCTTGCACGCGGCACGGCGCGAAGATGATTTCCAGTCCTGGATGCCGTCGCTCGATCACATGCAGCACGTCGCTCAACGCCGCGCCCGTCGGCGACGTGACAAGGCCAAGCCGCTGCACGAGCGCGGGAATGGGGCGCTTGCGTTCGGGTGCGAACAGACCTTCTTCGGCGAGCCGCGCCTTGAGTTTCTCGAACGCCACTTGCAGCGCGCCCACGCCTTCCAACTCCACGCTGCTGACGATGAGCTGATACTGCCCGCGCGCCTCATACACCGTGGCGTCGCCTTGCAGCACGACTTTGCGGCCGTCCTGCAAAAACTGCCGCGAGCCGCGCGCGGCATCACGAAAGCACACGCAGGCGAGCTGCGCGCCCGCATCCTTGAGCGAAAAATAAATGTGGCCGCTGCTTTGCGCGCGCAGATTGGAAATTTCACCCGTCACCCACACCGTGCCGACGCGCTCCTCGATGAGCCGCCGCACGTTGCTCGTGATCTCGCTGACCGTCAGCACGCGCCGCAGTTCCTGCGTGGGAAAAAGTTCCCCGCTGAAGTCCCATTGCGATTTGGCTTTCGGCGGCATGAGCGGTCAGGCGGGTTCGGGGGGCAGCGGCTCGGAGACGCGCTGGATGCTCTCGGCGCGGCCCGTGACGTTGTTGATTTCAATGAGCGCGCCTTGCAGCAGCACGCGCTCCTTGGCCACGGCGAAACGCTGCGGAGTGTTGGTGAGAAAGCGTCTGATGACCGGCTCGATCTCGCGGCCCAGCACGCTCTCGTGCGGGCCGGTGAAACCCGCGTCGCAGAGGAACGCCGTGCCGCCGGGAAAAATCTGCTCGTCCGCCGTCTGCACATGCGTGTGCGTGCCGACGACCGCGCTCACGCGTCCGTCGAGCATCCGGGCCAGTGCGATTTTCTCCGAGGTGGCCTCGGCGTGCATGTCCACGAAGATGATGTTCGTGCGCTGGCGCAGGCGTTCGACTTCGGCGTGCGCGGCGGCGAAGGGATTCTCCAGTTCGCCCATGAAGACGCGGCCCTGCAAATTGATCACGCCGACCGGCGGCAAACCTTCGCGATCCAACACCGCGCTGCCGTGGCCGGGCGTCCCGGCGGGATAATTGCGCGGACGCAGAAAGCGCGGCTCGTTCTCCAGCAGGCCGATGACTTCCTTCTGGTCCCAAAGATGATCGCCGGTGGTGATGAGGTCCACGCCCGCGCTGAACAGTTCACTCGCCGTGGCCGGCGTGATGCCCGATCCGCCCGCCGAGTTCTCCCCGTTCGCGATGACGAAGTGAATGCCATGCCGCGCGCGCAAGACCGGCACGAGCATCGCCACCGCCTTGCGGCCCGGCGCGCCCACCACGTCTCCGATGAAGAGAATTTTCACGGGCGGAGGTTAAGCAGCGCGCCGCGTGGATGGAAATGGGGAAGAAGGCAAAAAACCAAACTGACCACGTTGTAGTGGGGCAGCCGTCTCGGCTGTCACTCGTCCACTGGACGTCCCCGCTGGTAGTTCTTGAGCCGGGACGGCCCAAGGACGGAAGCAGGCGGGAGGCCTGCCCCACTAAGAAGACTGGTCGCAGCGCGACCGGCTCCACCCGCACAACTCACCCCGCCTGCACTTCCGCCGCCAGCGCGGCGCGCACGCGAGCCAGTTCGGCCTGGGCGGCGGCGAAGGGCGCGGGGAGCGCGTCCCACTCTGAATTCTTCGCGGCCTGTTCCATCGTCGCGCAGAGGGCGGCGAGCTGGTGCGCGCCGAGATTGCTGGAGCTGCCCTTGAGCGAATGCGCGGCGCGGGTGGCGAGCGCGGAATCCTTCTCAGCGATCCCTTGTTCCAGGCGCTGGACGCAGGCGGTGGACTCGCGCTGATACAGTTCAGCGAGTTCGGCGAGCGGGTCGGGCTGGCCGGGTTCGCGCAACTCTTTCAAGCTCGCGAGGCTCACGGGATCGAGCGCGGGCGCGGCTACTTCCGGCGCGGCGGGGCGGCGGCGCACGGCGCGGGCGAGCGCGGCTTCGAGGTGTGCGATGTGCAGCGGCTTGGTCAGGTAATCGTTCATGCCCGCGCTCAGGCAGTGCTCGCGGTCGCCGTCCATGGCGTGCGCGGTGATGGCGATGATGTACACCGGCGGCCGCTGGCCGGCGCTGCGCTTCTCGTGATCGCGGATGCGGCGCGTGACTTCGTAGCCGTCCAGTTCCGGCATCTGGCAGTCCATGAGGATCACGTCGTACGGCTCGCGCTCCAATTCCTGCAACACCTCCGCGCCATTGCCCACGGCGTGCGCGCTGTAGCCGAGCTTTTGCAACTGTCGCAGCGCGAGCTTCTGGTTCACGGCGTTGTCCTCGGCGAGCAGAATTTTCAACGCCACGACCGGCTGCGCGCGCGCCACGCGGGCCGTGCCGCGCGCGGCGGCCTGCGGCGCGTGCAGCGTCTCAGTGTGGGTGCTGGTGATCAGGGCGTCGAGCAGGCGCGAGCGTTTCGCGGGCTTGATCACGCACTGGCTCACGCCGGATTCCTCCATCAGTTCGTGATCGAGCCGCTGGCCGAAGGGCGCGAGAATGACCGTGCGCGTTCCCGCCAGCGACGGCTCGTTCTTGATCGCGGTGGCCAGGGTCAGGCCGTCCATGCCGGGCAGTTGCATGTCAATCAGCGCGATGGTGAACGGGTCTTGGGCCTCGGCGGCGGCGCGCAGTTGCCGCAAGGCCTCGGGCGCATCCGCCGCGCCGTCGCTGCGGAAACGCCAGCGCCCAAGCTGGTGCTGCAACACGCCGCGATGCGCGGCGTTGTCATCCACCACGAGCACGCGCAGGTTTTGAAAATCAGGAATGGCCTCCGGGGTCGCGCCAACGGCCTGTTTCTCGAACGGCAGGTCGAACCAAAAGGTCGAGCCAGTTCCCAGCCTGCTCTCCACGCCAATCGTCCCGCGCATCATCTCCACGAGCTGCTTGGAAATCGACAGGCCCAGCCCGGTGCCGCCGTATTTGCGCGTGGTCGAGCCGTCGGCCTGCGTGAACGAACGGAAGATCAGAGGCAAGGTTTTCTCCGCCATGCCGATGCCGGTGTCGGTGACGGTGAAGCGCAGGTGAACTTCCTGATCCGTCTCACTCCGCTTGGCCACGCGCACCACGACTTCACCGCGCGCGGTGAACTTCACCGCGTTGGTCACGAGATTCGTCAGCACCTGGCGGATGCGGCGGGCGTCGCCGCGCAGCGCGGACGGCACATCGTCGTCAAGCGAGTAAATCAGTTCCACGTCCTTGGCCTGCGCGCGTTGCGCCAGCATCTCGACCGTCTCTTCAATCGTCTCACGCAGATCGAAATCAATCGTCTCCACGGAGAGCTTGCCCGCCTCAATCTTCGAGAAGTCGAGAATGTCGTTGATGATGCCGAGCAGCGTGTCCGTGCTGCTGCGGACGGTCTCGGCGAACTCGCGCTGCTCCTCGTCCAGTTCCGTGTCGAGCAGGAAATCCGTCATGCCGGTGATGGCGTTCATCGGCGTGCGGATTTCGTGGCTCATGTTCGCGAGGAACTCGGACTTCACGCGCGCGTGCTCCAGCGCGGCGTCGCGCGCGTGTTCCAGCGCGGCCTCGGCTTCCTTGAGTTTCGAGATGTCGCGCGAGATGCCGATGATGCCGGTCACGACACCGGACTTGTTGTAGAGCGGCACTTTTGTGACCGACGCCCAGCTCATGTGCCCGTCGCGGTCGGTGATGCGCTCCAGTTTGTTGATCAGCGGCTGGCCGGTCACGATGATGCGCTGCTCATCAGCGAAAAATTCCTGCGCCAGCGTCTGGGGATAAAAATCGAAGTCCGTTTTGCCAAACACTTCGGACGGTTCGTTCACGCCAAGGCGTCGCGCCATTGAGGTGCTGATGCGCAGGAAGCGCGATTTCACGTCCTTGAAATAAATGCGGTCGGGAATGTTCTCCAGCAGGGCGCGGAGCAAATCGCGTTCGTAGGCCAGCGCCTCCTCAGTCTTTTTGCGGTCGGTCTCGTCCCAGTAAATGCCCTGGATGCCCACGACCTGGCCCGCCGCGTCATAGAGCGGCGTCTTGATGACGTGGACGTGGATGCGGTCGCCCGCCGGCGTCTGGTTCGCCTCGATGGTGTCCACGGGCTGGCGCGTCTCCATCACGCGCAGATCGTCGGCGTGATATTTCTGCGCGAGGTGCGGCGGGAAAAAGTCCCAGTCATTTTTGCCGAGCACTTCATCCAGCGTCTTGCCGAGCGAGGCGCAGAATTTCTGATTGGCGAAGGTGAACCGGCCCTGCAAGTCCTTGCGGAGAATGAACTGCGGCAGCGACTCGACGAGCGCCTGGTAGAACATCTCCGTGTTCTTGAGCGCCTCCTGCGCGCGCCGCTGCTCGAAGAGGCTGCGCTCCAGTTCCACGAGATGGCGGCGCAGTTCGCATTGCACCATCACTTCGTGCGCGAGAATGCGCAGCGCCTCGCACTGCTGCTCGGAGAGGCGGCGCTTGCGCGTGTCGGCCACGGCCAGCGTGCCGATTTTGAAACCATCCGACGTGCAGAGCGGCATCCCGGCGTAAAAGCGCAGGTGTGGCTCGCCCGTGACCAGCGGAGAATCTTTCCACCCGGTCGCCCGCGCCACGTCTTCGACCACGAGCAGATCGCTGCCCAGAATCGCGTGGTTGCATGGCAGCGAGTCGTGCGGCACCTCGGCCAGCGGCACGCCGATGCGGCTCTTGAACCAGAGGCGCCGCTCATCCACGAGCGTGATGATGGCGACGGGTGTATCGCAGATGTTCGCGGCCAGCTTGGTGAGATCGTCGAAGGCGGCTTCGGGGAGCGTGTCGAGGACGTCGTAGCGGTGGAGCGCGGCGAGACGCGCGGACTCGGCGTCGGGCAGCGCGGCGTCCGGGGCGTGGCCTTTCAGCTTCTCGGCGACTTGATGTAAGAATTTCCGCACGCGTTTGGGCTGAAGAAATTTCTAGGCGAAGGAAATTCAAAAACCAAACACCAAAATGAATTTGCGTGGTCTGGTGAAAGTGAAACTTCTCGCTCGGCGACAACTTCCACCGCTCGGCTGCGCCTCTGGTTCCCTCTCCTCGCGAGGCACGAGTGAGGAGAGGGTTAGGGAGAGGAGCCTCTGAGCCAATCCACGATTCTGGGATATGCAACGTGCCGCCTCCTCTCCCCAGCCCTCTCCTCCATCCGATGGAGGAGAGGGAGAAAAAGCCGACGGTGCTATCGAGGCCAACAGCTTTTGCTACTTCAACTTCCCAAAAATCTCGTTCGCCTCCGCGAGCGTCTCCTTCGAGCCGATGTCAAACCACAGCCCCGGCACGCGCCAGGTGTAGAAGGGCGTGCGCGGATACAGCCATTGCACGAGGCGTCCAGGCTGGTCGGGATTGTTGCCCTCCGCCACGTACTGGCGGATGAGCGGCAGCGTGGCGCGCGGATAAAAATAGAGCGCGATGCCCGTGAGCGTGCTCTGCGGCACCTTCGGCTTTTCCTCGAAGTAGGTGATGCGCCCGCCGACATCCACGGTGATGGCGTTGTATTTCTTGATCGCCTCCAGATCGCCCACGTCATACACGCCGAGCACGGGCGCGTTCTTCTCGCGGCAGAATTTTCCAAACGCCTCGATGCTCTCGCTGAACAAATTGTCGCCCGCGACCACGATCAAGTCGTCGTCCAATTGCTCGCGTTCCAGCACGAGGTTCAGGTCGCCAATCGCGCCGAGCTTGTTCGTGTCGTCGGTCGAGCCGTCGTTGATGATGGTGAAGTTCAGCTTCGACTTCGTGGCGCGGTAGCCGTCGGCCCACTGCTGGAAGGGCGGGGCGAACTTGTCGTTCGTCACCACATACACGCGGTCAATGCCGGGGATGGGCGCGATGTTGTCGAGGACGTGCTCGATCATCGGACGGCCCGCCACGTCGAGCAGCGGCTTGGGCTTCGTGAGCGTGAGCGGGTAAAGCCGTGTGGCGTAACCGGCGGCGAGGATGAGAATTTTCATTCAGGGGAAAATGGCCGAGGAGCGGGAGTGGTGGAATTGGGAATCAACTGGCGTTGGTGCGCGCCCGTCCCCTCACCCCGGCCCTCTCCCCAGGGGAGAGGGAGCGCGAAATGGCCGGGCTGATTGGAGAAGATTCCTCTCCGCGTCTTCAGCGTTGGGTGACTTTGAACGGCAAGCGGACCAAGCGCGGCGAGCGATCTGATGAAACCCACAGGCCTCAACGCGCTCCCTCTCCTCTGGGGAGAGGGCCGGGGTGAGGGGAACGCGGTGTCCAAAATAGTTGCGCGCTCTGCGTGGTTCATCGAACGGCCCAAATTAGGCGCTGGAACGAATGGCCGCGTTCTCATTGGTAATCCTTCAACACTTTCTCCCACATGGAAATGTCCTCCTTGCGGCAGAGCAAACGCACCTCGTTCTTTGTGTGGTCAAGCCGCGCCTCGTAATAGGCGCCCGTCTGCTGGAGCGTGTTCGACAGGCTGGAGCGCACGTTTGCGAGCTTGGCTCGCAGATCGGGAATAGGCCGAGTGATATCGACCAGATACCCGGATGCAACCAACGCCTGCTTGTCAGTCGCCAGTCGCTCTCGATAAAAGTTTGAGGGACTACTGAAGTGCATGAAGGCCGTGAGGCGCTCGGGCAGGGATGGCTGTCCATTCCATGCTCTTTGATAGCTGCCACCAGCACGGTTCAAATCTGCATACCGCCGCGCATCTCCACTCGGCGGCGCATAAAAGTAGGTGGATGCACTAACCAGGATGAGAACCACAGCCGCCAAAATGATCTTCAGTTTGGACATTTTCATGGCGTGTGCAGCGCCTAACTACTGCTCAAACAAACTCGGCGCGACCGAGCGCACGAGGCGCTGCGAGTTGGCCATGATTTCCTGGCTCGATTCCGAGACCAGCGCCGCCGCCGCGATTTCCTTCGCCTCGCTCATCTTGATGCGGCGCAGGAGATACTTCACCTGCGTCACCGACGACGGCGACACGCTCAGTTCATCCACGCCCAGGCCGAGCAGCAGCGGAATCATCAGCGGGTCGCCCGCCATCTCGCCGCACACGCCGACCCAGATGCCGGCCGCGTGGGCCGCGTCCGTCGTCATCTTGATCAGGCGCAGCACGGCGGGATTTGTCGGCTCGTAGAGGTGCGCGATCTTCTCATTCAGCCGGTCCACGGCCATCGTGTATTGGATCAGGTCGTTGGTGCCGATGCTGAAAAAGTTCACGCGCTTGGCCAGCGCGTCAGCAGCCAGCGCGGCGGACGGGATTTCAATCATCGCGCCCACTTCCATCTTCTCGTGGAAGACCACGCCCTCGCGGCGCAGCTCGGCCTTGCACTCGTCGAGCAGCGCGTTGGCCTGGATGAGTTCGTCGAGGCACGAGATCATCGGATACATCAGCTTCACGTTGCCCTCGACGCTGGCGCGAAGAATCGCGCGGAGCTGCGCGCGGAAAATGTCCTTCTCCTGAAGGCAGAAGCGAATGGCGCGGTAGCCGAGGAACGGATTCATCTCCGCCGGCACGTTGAGGTGCGCCATGAATTTGTCGCCGCCGAGATCGAGCGTGCGAATGATCACCGGCGCGGGCCGCAACGCCGCCGCCACCACGCGATACGCGCGGAACTGTTCCTCCTCGGTCGGCAGCGAGTCGCTGTTCAGGAAAAGATATTCGGTGCGAAACAGCCCGACGCCTTCCGCGCCGCTGATCCGCACCTGCTCCACGTCGTCTGCGCCCTCGATGTTCGCCGAGAGCGTGAGCTGCACGCCATCGAGCGTGATGGCGGGCTTGTCGGCGGTGTCGCGCAGTTTCTCGTCGAGGCTGACGTGCTTGCGCACGAGCTGGCCATACTCGAAGAGCGTCTGGTCCGTGGGGTTAATGACAATCCGCCCGTTGTAGCCGTCGAGGAGAACGTATTGGCCGTCGCGCAGTTCGGTGCTGGCGTTGCCCACGCCGACCACCGCCGGAATGAGGAGCGAACGCGCCATGATCGCGGTGTGCGAAGTCTTGCCACCCACGTCCGTGGCAAAGCCGAGGACGTTCTTTTTGTCGAGCATCGCCGTGCGCGACGGCGACAAATCGTGCGCCACGATGATGTAGCGTTCCTTGAGATGCTTGAGGTCGAGTTCCTGAAAGGTGCCGAGGAGATTTTGCAGCACGCGCTCGGTCACGTCGCGCATGTCAGCGGCGCGCTCGCGCAAGTACTCGTCGTTGATGGCTTCGAGCGACTTGGCGTACTTCTCCGCGACCTGCGCGAAGGCGAACTCGATGTTGACCAGTTCCTTCGCGACGAATTTGCCGACCTCATCGAGCAGCATCGGGTCTTCGAGCACGAGGAGATGCGCGTCAAAAATCGTGGCGTCCTTCGCGCCCATGCTGGTGCTGACCTTTTGCTGCACGGCGAGCAACTGCTGCTTGGTCTCGTTTAGGGCGCGTTCGAGGCGCTGCGTTTCTGCGGAAATTTCCTCTTCCGTGATGGCTTTGCGCGGAACGGAATCCACGCGGCTGTCGGAGAGAACGAGCACCTTGCCCCGGCAAACGCCTGGAGACACGGCGATGCCGTGCAAAATCCTTTGGCCCTCGTTGGCGGTGTCTGGCACGCGCAATGAATACTCACGGGCTGCGCGTCTGCAAAGTTGTTTCGTGGCCGGAGCGCGGCGGAGCGCGGGTTTTCTAACCCGCAGCAATGTTCGCAACCCGAGGGCGTGAGAACTTGCGGTCACCGCACTCCGTATCACGTTGCTGCGGGTTAAAAACCCGCGCTCCGCTGGAACCGCCGCTTGTCATCTCCGCCCGCCGTCGCTAATCATCCGCCCCGTGCGCGCCTCGAAATTACTCAGCCTGTTCGTCTTCGCGTTCGCTCTCGTGGCGAACGCGCAGTCGGAGAAAATCATCAAAGTCCTCCCGCACTTTCTCGATGCGAAAGGCCGCGCCTCCCTGACGCCCAGCCTCTTCGACCGCGACGCCTATCAACTGGTGCTGCGCGAAAGTCCAGCCAAGCGCTCCGGCCTGCGCTTCGATGTGCAGTGGAAAGCCAGCTACTTCAAGTCGCTCAAGCTGCGCGTGGAAACCCGGAGCGGCGCCGGACGCGAGCCTAAGACCAGCGTGCTAGAGGAGACGGTGAAGCCCGGCGTGTTGAGCCAGTGGACATCGCTCACCGTCGCCGGGAACGATTACAAAAAGTTCGGCGAACTCATCTCCTGGCGCGCGACCCTCCTCGACGGCACGAACGTGCTCGCCGAGCAGAAGTCGTTTCTGTGGTGAGCGGAGCGCGGACCGCCGGGTCCGCGTGTTCAACCACGGAAAACACAGAATACACTGAATGAAGCCCGCCCGGTGACTTCCCCATTCCGTGTTTTCTGTGTCTTCCGTGGTTCTGTCTTCAGAAACCGTACGCGGACTCGGCGGTCCGCGCTCCACTCCGCAAAAAACAAAAGAGCGGCCGGATTTCTCCAGCCGCTCTTCGCGTAAAAAACTCCCAGCAATCGGTTATTGAACCGTCTTGCCTTCCTTGCGCTCGATGCGCTCGTCCGAGTACTTGACGCCCTTGCCCTTGTAAGGCTCCGGCGGATAAAACGCGCGAATCTCCGCCGCGACCTGACCGACGACCTGCTTGTCCGGGCCTTCAATCGTGACCTTGGTGTTTTCTTCCACCGTCACTTTGATCTGCTCGGGGATGTCGTAGTTGACCGGGTGCGAATAGCCGAGGCTCAGGTTCACCACCTTGCCAACCACGGCGGCCTTGAAGCCGACGCCGTTGATCTCGAGCTTCTTCATGTAGCCATCGCTCACGCCCTTGACCATGTTGTTCAAGAGCGAACGGCTCAGGCCGTGCAGAGCCTTCGCTTCGGCATCATCGCCATCGCGGGTCACCGTGATGTTCGCGCCTTCGATTTTGAACGAAGTGCGGCGGGGGATCTGCATGTCGAGCTTGCCCTTGGGGCCTTCGACAAAAACTTTCGAGCCTTTGACGTCCACCTTGACCTTGGCGGGAATCGTGATCGGCTGCTTTCCAATGCGTGACATAAATTTGGGAGTAAGGGTTACCAGACGTGGCAGAGGACTTCGCCGCCCGCGTTCTTCTTGCGTGCGTCCTGACCGCTCATCACGCCCTGCGACGTGGAGATGATGGAGATGCCAAGCCCGGCGAGCACGCGGGGAATTTCCGTCGCGCCAACGTAGTTGCGCAGACCGGGGGTGCTGATGCGCTTGATGCCTTCGATCACGGGCTTGCGACCGTTGTACTTGAGCTTGAGCTTGAGCACTTTGATCGGCTTGCCTTCGACGCTGAGGTCGTTGATGTAGCCTTCTTTTTTCAAGATGGCGGCAATGCTTTCCTTGATCTTGGAATACGGGATGTCACACGTCGGCAAAAGCGCCAGGTGCGCGTTGCGAATCCGCGTGAGCATGTCTGCGATGGGATCGGTCATTTGTTTCTCCTGTCCCGCCGTCTCGCTTTTTTGAGTCGCGACGTGCGCGGGAACTTTTGTTTTACTCTGGGACGTGCAACCGCACGTCCCCAAATTTTTACCAGCTTGATTTGGTCACGCCGGGAATCAGCCCGTTCAACGCGCCCTCGCGGAACGTCATACGGGACGCCGCGAACTTGCGGAGGTAGCCGTGACGGCGTCCGCTCATCGAGCAGCGGTTCACCACGCGGGTGGGGCTGGCGTTCTTCGGCAGCTTCGTCAGACCGACGTAGTCACCCTTCGCCTTGAGTTCAGCGCGGATGGCGGCGTATTTCTTCACCGTCTCCTGCTTTTTCTTGTTCCGTTCCAACCAGGCTTTTTTGGCCATAAATAATTCTTTCTTAAAAAATTTCTTACTTCTCCGCGAACGGCATGCCCATCGCCTTCAACAACTCGAACGCTTCTTCGTTCGTCTGCGACGAGGTCACGATGGTGATGTCCATGCCCTGCTGGCGCTTGATTTTTTCCAGTTCGATTTCCGGGAACACGGTTTGATCCGGCAGACCGAGGGAGTAATTGCCACGGCCGTCGAACGAACGGGGCGAGATGCCGCGGAAGTCGCGGATGCGGGGCAGCGTGGCCGCGACGAGACGGTCGAGAAATTCATACATGGCGTGGCGGCGCAGCGTGACGCGGCAGCCGATGGCCTGGTTTTCGCGCAGCTTGAAGTTCGCGATGCTCTTGCGCGACATGCAGGTGGCGGGCTTGCGACCGGTGATGAGCTGCAAATCTTTGGCGGCGTCTTCCAGCGCGCCTTTTTCGCTCGAGGCGCTCACGCCCATGTTCACGACGATCTTTTCCAGCCGGGGGATTTGATGATCGTTCGTGTAGCCGCGCTTCGCTTTCAGCGCGGGCTTCACTTCGTTCTCGTACTTTTCTTGCAATCTTGTTTTCATTGTTTTTGCTCTCGGATTTTGCCGGAAGCCTGTGATTTCAAAGGACCAACCGTCCGTTCCAGAGAAACGGAGCGCGGAACGTAGCCAAGGGGTAAATGCCGTGCAACAGGTTTTTCCGGTTCTTTGAGGTGTTTGGTGGACAAGCCCCCCGCAGTCCGTCACCGCCCGGCTTGGTGCCGCCTCTGCGCGTTCAGAAAAACGGATTGTGCTCCTTCTCCTCCGCCACCGAGGTCAACGGGCCGTGCCCGGCGCAGAGCAGGGTGTCGGCCGGCAGCGAGAAAATCTGCGAGCGCACGCGTTCCTTGAGTTGATCCCACGAGATTTTCCCGGTGGCCAGCGAGCCGGAAAAAATGGTGTCGCCGATGATGGCGACTTGCGGCGTGCCGCCCGGAAAATTTCCGATGACGTACATGACGTGGTCGTCGGCGTGGCCGCAGGTCTCGCGGTTGGTGATGCGCAGGCCGCCAAGGTGGATGCACTCGTCGCGCCGGTTCTGGTGCTGCGGCGGAGCGCCCTTGGCATCCGTGTGCATGATCACTTGCGGGAAGCGCGCACGAATCGGCTCCAGGGCCGCGATGTGATCCTCGTGCGTGTGCGTGATGAACAGATGCTTCAACTGCAACTTCTCCTCATCAAGAATCTTGAAGATCGGCTCCGCGCTGAAGCCCGTGTCGAAGAGCGCCGCCTCGCGCGTGATTTCATCCCACACGAGGTAACAGTTCACCGTCATGCCGTCGCCCTCGGTGGTGATCATGCGGAACTCGCGCCACGCGCTCGTGTCCTTCGGCGCGGGCATCCAGCCTTGGGCGATGCCTTCGAGCTTGGGCGCGCTGAGGTGCAAGGCCTTGGCCAGCGCGGCGTAATTCGTCTTCGCGTTCGGCTGGCCGGTCTGCACGATGGTGTTGAACTCCTCGACGGAAAGGCCGGCGGCCAGCGCCGCGCTCTCGTGAGAAACATTGGCGGCTTTGGCGCCCTTGCGGATCACGTCGCCCAAATTGTCTTCAAGATTCATCGCGCGAAGTTAGGGACACGCCGCGCGACGTGGGAAGAAATTTTCCAGAAACACGGTGTGAGCCGGGCGTGCCTTGGAAGATTTGTCGTCGCCCACATCTTTTCGCCTTCCGCCGTTGAATCCTGAAAGGATTCAGATAATCCAGCCCAGCGTTGCGTCGCCGAGACGCTACGCTGGGTTTGTGGCGCGTGAGGTCATCAACCCTGCAAGGGTTGAATCACGGGACGCGAGAACGCGGTGTTGATGCAACTCTTTCAGAGTTGGGGAAATCTTTGGGGACGCCACCCAGGGTAGCCTCGCAGACTCGGCAACCCTGGGTTGGATGATTTCAATCCTTTCAGGATTGGGAAAAGGACTGCTCAAAATATGAGCGCCATTACAACAACCCGCGCTCGTCCAACTCCTCCTCATTCAATCCCAAGTAGTGACCCAACTCGTGGATGTAAGTGATGTGGACCTCCTCAAGAAACTCCTCCTCATCGCCCTCCACCATTTCGAAAATGTTTTCGAGATAGACAATGATCTGCGCAGGCAGCGGCACCTCGTCTTCAAACGCGAACTCCCCGCCCACAAACAACCCCAGCGTGTCCGCCGCCACGCCGTCCTCGATCAACGCCGGCCCCGGCACGCGCTCGTACGTCACCGGCAACGCCGCCGCGCGCGGGCGCAAATCATCGGGCAGTTCAGCGACGGTCGCGGCGACTTCCTCACGCGCGAGTTCGAGCAGGCGCGGCCAGTTCATTCCACCGCGCCGGGGCGGGATTTGGCGAAGCGTTTCAGCACGGCGGGATTCTCTTCCAAGAACTTCGCGAGATCCGCCAGCACCGCCACCGTGGCCGGACTCAGATGATGCTCAATGCCCTCGATGTCCTGCTGCTGCGTCTCCGCGCTCAGGCCGAGCAGCGAGAAAAAGCGCGACAACGTCTCGTGCCGGTTCTGGATGCGCTTGGCGACCTCCCTCCCCTGCTCCGTCAGCGTCAGGCCGCGATACTTTTCGTATTTCAGCAGGCCGAGCTTATCCAGCTTCTGCACCATGCTGGTCACGGAAGCCTGCTTGACCTTGAGCGACGACGCGATGTCCACCACGCGGGCGTAACCCTTCTCCTGGATCAGCTCATGGATTCGTTCCAGATAATCCTCGGCGCTCTGGCTTGGTCGCGGTTCGGGCACGGGCGGAATTAACCAGCAAGCTCCCGCGCGAGGCAAGCGCGGGCATTTCATGATTCCAGTGACGAGGGCATCCCTCCTGCGGCCGTTTTTTGCTTTGACACTCCTCGGCCTCGCGAGTGCTATTCGCGGCACAGCAAAAACTATGAACGCAAAATACTTTTCCGTGCTCGCCCTCGCGGCGGCGGCCTTCATCGGCAGCGCCCGCGCCGAGGCCATTCCTGACGCATACAAACAAAACGGCTTTGCCATCGGCGCGCAGGCTTACACCTTCAACCGTTTCACCGCCTTCGAGGCCATTGAGAAGTGCGCGCAGGCCGGCGGCAAGATCATCGAGTTTTTTCCCGGCCAGAAGCTCACCAAGGACGGCCAGGGCAATCTCCACCACAGCAACGCGGGCGACGACGTGATCGCAAAAATCCAGGCCAAGCTCAAAGAACACGGCATCAAAGCGGTGAACTACGGCGTGGTCGGCGGCAAGGACGCGGACGAGTGGCGCAAGATTTTTGAGTTCGCCAAGAAGCTTGGCCTCTACGCCATCACCACCGAGGACGCCACCAAGCTCGACATCATCGAGCCGCTGGTGAAGGAGTTCGACATCAAGATCGCCATTCACGATCACCCGCGCCGTCCGAATGACGCGAACTACAAAGTCTGGGATCCGCACTACATCGTGGCCGTGACCAAGGATCGCGACAAACGCATCGGCGCCTGCGCCGATACCGGCCACTGGCAGAGCAGCGGCATCAACCCCGTCTATGCGCTGCGCGTGCTCAAGGGCCGGCTCATCAGCAGCCACATGAAGGACAAGACCGACTACGGTGACCGCGGCACCGACGGCACGAGCACCACGCAGATTCCCTTCGGCGAAGGCGTGGGCGAAATCGGCCGCTGCCTCGATGAATTCAAGAAACAGGGCTTCGAGGGCAACATCTCCGTCGAATACGAAACCAAGTGGGACAACAACGTGGGCGATGTGACCAAGTGCATCGACTTCGTGAAAGCGCACAAAGGCGCGGAGAAGAAATAATTTCGAGTCCGCTCCACACGAGAAGGCCGCCCGCGAGGGCGGCCTTTTTGTTGGCGCGCGGACTTTCCAATCCGCAGCAAGCCACTCAGTGAGGAGGCGTTGGAATTAGTCGAGAACGCGCCGACGCAAGCAGCTTGCTGCGGGCTGGAAAGCCCGCGCTCCGAGCCGCTGGCGAGGAACCGCTTTACCTCCCGCGCCGCCCGTTGCTAGCCTTCGACCCGTCCCAAAAAAACGCACAAGCTATGAGTGTATTCTCGGCTGAACTGATTGGAACCATGCTGCTCGTTCTCCTCGGCGACGGTGTGGTTGCGAATGTCCTCCTGAACAAATCCAAAGGCCACGGCGGCGGCTGGATCGTCGTCACCGCTGGATGGGGCTTCGCAGTGATGGTTGGTGCTTATGCCGTCGGCACGATCAGCGGTGCGCACTTGAATCCCGCCCTGACGCTCGGACTCGCGGCCATCGGCAAACTCGAATGGGCGCTCGTTCCCACTTATCTCGGCGCACAATTCATCGGCGCGTTCCTCGGCGCGGTGCTCGTATGGCTTGCGTATTTGCCGCATTGGGGAATCACCGAGGACAAGGCGGCGGTGCGCGGTGTCTTCTGCACTGCGCCTGCCGTGCGCAAGTCCGGGGCGAACTTGATCACGGAAATCATCGGCACGTTCGTCCTCGTCGTCGGTGCGCTGGCCATTCCTTCCACGCGCAATCTGATTGAAGGCACCGGCTTCGGCAGCGCGCTCGGCCCGCTGCTCGTCGGCTTCCTCGTCTGGTCCATCGGCCTCTCGCTTGGCGGGCCGACCGGCTACGCCATCAATCCCGCGCGCGACCTCGGCCCGCGCCTTGCGCACGCCCTGCTGCCCATTCCCGGCAAGACGGATTCCGACTGGGGCTACGCGTGGATTCCGGTCGTCGGTCCGATCATCGGCGGCGTGGCTGGCGCGCTGTTCTACAAATTCTTCTGGCCGGCGTGAAATCACCTTGTCCAAAGCCCAACGTCCAAGGTCCAACGTCAGCGCACGCACCCGACCTTGGACCTTGGACCTCGGACCTTGGACCTAGAATACTATGAAACACATTCTCGCTCTCGACCAAGGCACGACCAGTTCGCGCGCCATCGTCTTCGACCATCACGGCTCCGTCGTCTCGGTGGCGCAGCAGGAGTTCCGGCAGATTTTTCCGCAGCCCGGCTGGGTCGAGCATGACGCGCAGGAAATCTGGGCCACGCAACGGAGCGTGGCTGCCGAGGCGCTGAACAAAGCGCGGCTCACCGCCAACGATGTCGCCGCCATTGGCATCACCAACCAGCGCGAGACCACCGTGGTCTGGGACCGCCAGACCGGTCAGCCCATCTGCAACGCCATCGTCTGGCAGGATCGCCGCACCGCGAAGGCGTGCGACAAACTGAAGGCGCGTGGACTCGCGAAAACCATTCGCAAGAAAACCGGCCTTGTGGTGGACGCCTATTTCTCCGGCACCAAGGTCCAGTGGATTTTGCAGAACGTGCCGGGCGCGAAAGCGAGAGCCCGCGCGGGCGAACTAGCCTTCGGCACCGTGGACTCGTGGCTCGTGTGGAACCTCACCGGCGGACGCGTCCACGTCACCGATCCGAGCAACGCCTCGCGCACCATGCTCTTCAACATCCACACCGGCGATTGGGATGAGGACTTGCTGAAACTCTTCGGCGTGCCGCGTTCCATGCTGCCCGAGGTGCGTTCGTCGAGCGAAGTGTATGGCGAATGCAATTTGTTCGGCGCGGCCATTCCCATCGCCGGCATCGCAGGCGATCAGCAGGCGGCGCTCTTCGGACAGGTCTGCACCAAGCCCGGCATGGTGAAGAACACCTACGGCACCGGCTGCTTCATGCTCATGAACACCGGCACCAAACCCATCGCCTCGCGGAACAATCTGCTCACCACGGTCGCGTGGAAGATCGGCGGGCGCACCGAGTACGCGCTCGAAGGCAGCATCTTCATCGCGGGCGCGGTCGTGCAGTGGCTGCGTGACGGGCTGGGAATCATTTCCTCATCACGCGATGTCGAGGCGCTCGCCTCGCAAGTGCCGGACAACGGCGGCGTGTATCTCGTGCCCGCGTTTGCCGGGCTGGGCGCACCGCATTGGGATCAATACGCGCGCGGCACGCTCATCGGCCTGACGCGCGGTTCGACCAAGGCCCACATCGCCCGCGCCGCGCTCGAAGGCATCGCCTTCCAAGTCGCCGACGTGCTGCGCGCGATGGAGAGCGACGCGAAGATTCGTCTGAAGGAATTGCGCGTGGACGGCGGCGCGTGCGCGAACAATCTGCTCATGCAGTTCCAGGCCGACCTGCTCGGCGTGCCCGTGGTGCGCCCGAAGATTTCCGAGACGACCGCGCTCGGCACCGCCTACCTCGCCGGCCTCGCCGTTGGTTACTGGAAGGACCAGAAAGAAATCGCCTCGCAGTGGCAGGTGGACCGGAGGTTTGTCGCCTCGATGAAGACCGCCGCGCGCAAGACCGCAACGAGCCATTGGACGAAGGCTCTAAAGCGCGCCGCAAGCTGGGTTGACGAATAAAGGTCGCGTGCTGAAATCAAGCCGATGAATCGCGACGTCTCGCTGGCCGCGCTCGCCGACTGTTCCATGTGCTGGGACGTGCTGGTCATCGGCGGCGGCGCAACGGGACTCGGCGCAGCGGTGGATGCGGCGGCGCGCGGGTATCGCACGCTGTTATTGGAGCAGCACGATTTCGCGAAGGCCACTTCGAGCCGCAGCACCAAGCTGGTTCACGGCGGCGTGCGGTATCTCAAGCAAGGCAACATTTCGCTCGTGCGTGAATCGCTGCGCGAGCGCGCCCGCCTGCTGCACAACGCGCCGCAACTGACCCGCCGCCAGTCGTTCATCGTGCCGGCCTACGGCGCGTTTGACCGTGCGTTCTATGGTCTCGGTTTGAAAATGTATGACGCGCTGTCCGGGAAATTCAGTCTTGGCCCGTCTCAATTGATTTCCCGCGACGAGACGCTGCGTGAAATGCCCACCGTCCAGAGCGCCGGCCTGCGCGGCGGCGTGCGCTACTTTGACGGGCAGTTCGACGATGCGCGGCTCGTCATCGCGCTCGCGAACACGTTGCACGATCTCGGCGGCTGCGCGGCGAACTACGTGCGCGTCACCCGGCTCCTGAAGCAAGGCGCGCGCGTGAGCGGCGTCATCGCGCAGGATCAGGAGAGCGGACGGGAATTTGAAATCGCCGCGCGCGTGGTGATCAATGCGACCGGAGTTTTCACCGATGCGGTGCGGCAGCTTGATGACCTGGCAAGTCACGCGATGGTCTCCGCGAGCCAAGGCGCGCACATCGTGGTGGAACGCCGGTTCCTGCCGGGTGACAGCGCGCTGATGGTTCCGAAAACCAAAGATGGCCGCGTGCTCTTCGCCATTCCGTGGCATGGCCGCATGGTCATCGGCACCACGGACACGCCCGTTCACGAAACACCGCTGGAGCCAAGGCCCATGGCGCGCGAGATCGAATTCCTGCTGGAGCACGCGAAGCTGTATCTGGCGACGGCTCCGGGCGAGCGCGACATTCTCAGCACGTTCGCCGGCTTGCGTCCGCTGGTGAAAGCCGGCGCGGGCGCGGCGACGAAAAAACTTTCCCGCGACCACACGATCGTGGTGTCGAACTCGGGACTCGTCACGATCACCGGCGGCAAGTGGACGACGTATCGCCAGATGGGCGAAGACGTGGTGACCACGGCGGCGCAAGTGGGCGGACTCGCCGCACACGTTTCGCGAACGCACGACCTGCCGTTGCGCGGAGCGGCTGCGCGCGAAAACTTTTGCGTCGAAGACGTGCGCCGATTCGCCCGCGAAGAAATGGCGCGCACGGTGGAAGATGTCCTGTCGCGCCGCACGCGCACGCTGCTGCTCGATGCACGCGCGGCGATGGAACTGGCTCCGACCGTGGCCGCAGCCTTGGCGATGGAATTAAATCGAGATGAAAGCTGGCAGAGCGCACAGATTGATTCTTTCCGCGCACTGGCGCAGCAGCATCTCTGGCCTTGAGGCGTTATGGAGTGCGGCGGCAGAGCGGAGCGGCGACGCCGCTTGCGACAAACCTGAAACGTGCCTCACGCAAAGAACGCGAAGGGCGCAAAGTTTTTTTCCTTCGCGACCTTGGCGGCCTTGGCATGAGCCATCATCCATTCGGAAACTTTCCGCGAGTGCGAAAGCGCCGTCGCCGCTCCGCTCTGCCGGCGCACTCCATAACGCCTCACTCGTTTTCACACCCTTGGTGACAGACGGACGCTGACAAACCTGCTCAACACTGCGGTTAAACTTTCGCCCGCCTGCGGTTTTTCACCAGCAATGGCATGAATTGCAGGCACTTCGGGGCGGCTGAATAGGGGCTGGGTGCGGCTGGTCAATGGATGTATCTTCAACCGGCGCTGGTTCTCAAACCAACAGCGCCTCGCGAAGCAAGAAAGCAGAACGTCTTTTATGAAAACGAACTTTGTCCGGCATACGGCCCTCGGGTTGGCGTCAGGACTGGTCTTCATTCTCGGTTGCGCGCGTCCCTCGGCGGAAGCGGAGCAACCGCGCACCGTCGTCGCACCCACGTCGCCGACCTTGCTGGTGGCGCAAGCTGCGCCCACGGTGGCACCATTGCCCACCACCGCGCCCGCCGCGCCCGCGTCTGAAAATCCAACGGCGGTTGTCGCCGCTGATACCAATGGCCCGGCGATTCTCCAGCGCATCCCGCCGACCACGCGCCCAGAGAACGTCACGCTCACGCCCGGCATGGGTGAAGTGGTGAAGCTCGCGCAAGCCGGCGTCGGCGAGGAAGTCATCCTTGCGTACGTGGAAAAATACTCCGGCAACTTCAACCTGGGCGCGGATCAAATCCTGTATCTCAACGACCTCGGCGTCTCCAGTACCGTGGTCACTTCAATGTTGAAGCATGACGGCAGCAACGTCGCCGCCGCGCCCGCCGCGCCCGCCGTGCAAACGCAGGCCGTGTCGAACGTGCCGCTGAATCCCGTTTATCCGGCGGCTCCTGCGCCCGCGCCGCAGGCGGAAGCGACCGCACCTGCGCCGCCGCCTTCCACGGAAGTTTCTTACTTCTATGATTCGCTCTCGCCCTACGGCAGTTGGGTTTATCTCTCCGGCTACGGCTGGTGCTGGCAGCCGACGGTGGCGGTGAGTTCGCCCGCGTGGCGTCCGTATTCGGATCGTGGCCGCTGGTACTGGTCGGACTCGGGCTGGTATTGGAACTCGGATTACTCGTGGGGCTGGGCGGCGTTTCACTATGGCCGCTGGTATCATCACGGGCGGGCGGGCTGGATGTGGACACCCGGCACGGTCTGGGGACCGTCGTGGGTGAGCTGGCGTTACTCGGACGGCTATTGCGGCTGGGCGCCGCTGCCGCCGGAAGCGCATTATCGCTCGGGCTTTGGCTTCACCTACTACGGACGGGGCGTGAGCGTGGGCTTTGATTTTGGACTCACTGACTACCACTACTCGTTCGTGAGCATTGGCAATTTCTGCGACTACGCGCCGTATCGCCACTACGTGTCACGCGGCCACACGCGGAACATTTATAACCACACCACGGTCATCAACAACTACGTGGTGGGGAACAACAACACGATTATCAATCGCGGTGTGAGCCGGGAAACCGTAATCGCGCGCAACGGCGCGAACAGCGTCCGCGAAGTCTCGGTGCGCGAACGGTCGTCCCGCGAATTGGGCAGCGTGCGCGCGGGCGTGCGCGCGGATCAAATCGAACGGCGCGGCAACGAGAGCGTGGTCTATCGCACGGAGCTGCCGAAGACGCCGCCGGTCGTGCGCTCCGCTTCCTACCCCGCGCGCGGCAGTGCCAGCGCGGGCCAGACCACGCCGAACACGGTTTCGCGCCGGAGTGAAACCGGCGCCACGCCCTCGGGCAGCAACCCGATCACGTTCAACCGCACGACGACGGGCAGCGGCGTGGTGGGCGGGAGTCCCGCGGTCGAAACGCCGGCGACCCGCACGCCGCGCGGCTCCGAAGTCTCACGCGGCACGACGGGCGTCACGCGCAACAACAACCCCGGCGCCAATGTCCCGACGACCACGCGCACTGCTCCGGGCGCGAATACTCCGGCCCGCGGTGCCTCCACCGAGACCGCGCGCCCGAGCCGCTCGCTCTTCGGCGATTCCGAGGCCGGCACGCCCGCGAACGAAGCGCGACGCAGCGAACCGTCCACGCGTGGCCTCAGTACACCCGCGCTCGGCACGGCTCCGCAACGCGGTTCCACTTCACGCGGCAGTGAGGCGGGCGGTGCGGGCGTCAGCACGCGCAGTTCGGCGGTGCCAAACTACAGCGCGCCCGCCGCGCGTTCCTATTCTGCGCCCTCGGCCCCGGTCAGCGCGCCGCAATCGTATGGCCGGGCCGAGCCGCGCCAGCCGGTGACTTCCTCGCCGCGCGCGGCCGAGCAATCACCGCGCTCATCCGCGCCGAGCTACTCGGCCCCGGCCCCGGTCGCACCGCGCGTCAGCGCGCCTTCGGGCGGCTCACCGTCCAGCGGACGCGGTTCGTCCGGCGGCAGCAGCGGCGGCGGACGCACGGAGCCCGGTTCGCGTGGCAACGAACGCGGCCGTTGAACGAAAGCCACGGTTTCACCAGCTCCGAACCTGCAAGGGTTCGGAGCTTTTTGTTTATTCCCGGCGCGCGGACTTTCCTGTCCGCAGCAAGCCGCGAACTGCGGGGCGCATCCGATAGTCAACAAGCCTCATGGCTCAGTGGCTTGCTGCGGGCTGGAAAGCCCGCGCGCCGGACTGTGGAATGATTTTTTTGCGAAGCGTGACTCGCGCCGGTGATTTGCTTTAATCCGCGCCGTGGGAATCACGCTCCGCCAGTTTGAAGAGCTTCAGAGCCGCGCGCGCCGCCAGCCGCGCGCGCCGGGAGTGGGGGCGCGCGTTTACCCCACCCACATAAAAATTCTCGGGCTTGATACCACCGTGCGCGGCCCGGGGTTAGGGCTGCGGCGCGTGACCGG
>JANNGC010000202.1:0-2780 GCA_031380445.1 Pedosphaera sp. | reverse complement strand
TCGTTGCGCCCCATGAAAAAACGGAACGCATGGCGGATGATGGACTGGCGAACTTTGGCGGACTTCGCGAGGCGTCCGGCGAGGTCTATCGCATCCGCAACATCGCCGTCCAGAGCCGGGTCGCCCGTGCCCAAGAGCTTGCCTTTCGCGTCCAAGGGCAAGGTCTTGTAAATGTCCCGCAGGTCGTCCTGCGGAGAACCTTTGTCCGGCATTTTTTTGACAAGGTTCTCCGGGTTTTCGAGAGCTTCCTCGGTGCGGAAGCGGCCAAAGTCGTCGTAAATCTCAAAGCTATATCCCAGCGGATTCATGCGCTCGTGGCACTTCCAGCAGTATTCCGCTTCCGTTACCTTCGCCATGCGGGCGCGAAGCGTCTTGTGTGGGTCTTCGGGGACGACCGCATCCACCGTGATGGGAACATCTGGCACCGTGCCTGCGAGCAATTTCTCCCGCACCCATTTGCCGCGGTGAATGGGGTCGGTCTCGGTGTTTCTGGCAAATGCGATGAGCCACGCGGGGTGCGTGAGAATGCCTTTGCGCTTCTCCATTTTGGCGGGTTGCGTGGCGGGGTAATTCCAGGTTGCCAAATCAATATTGAAAGACTTCGCCACCTCGGCGCCGCCGAGTCTTTTGCCTGTGCGCGTATTCGCGGCGCTTGGGACACCAAAGACCGTGGAAAAGGGAGCGGTGACAGTCCGTTCTTTGCCCAGTCTTTGCGTGTAGCTGACCAACATGCCTTTGAATATTTTGAGCTGATCCGAGCGTCCTCCTACTTTGCCGATTGCGTCCAAATTCAAGCCGGGCATCGGATTCTCTTTAAGGAATGGAACGTGGGTTTTTAACATTTCCGCGTCGAAGTTCTGCCAGTCCTTGTCTTTGAAGTAGTCGTAAATTCTGCGAATCAGTTCGGTCGAGGCAGTCATCGCCGCATTGTCGCCAGAGTGATAGACGTAAAACTCCTCCGTAGTCAGCAGCCTCTCGATCACGTTCTTATCTTGTGTCAGAATGTGTTCCACCAGCATATCAGCTTCACTGACGATCCGCGCGGACGCGTCGGTATAATTGCCGCCAAACCGCTTGTTGTCCTTGAAAATAGCAAGCATCGCGGGGTAGCCAAAAAATTCGCGGAAGAAGCGGAGTTTCCGAATCGGCATGTTGGTGAAGCTGTCGGCCCCGCCCCGTTCCACCGCCTCATCCACGATGAAATACTGGCTGCGGTTCTTGAGCATCCGCTCCACTTCGCGCCGGTAATCCTCGCGCGTATTCAGCTTTCCGCTACTCGCAGCGGCAACGAGTTCTTTGTCGGGGCTGCTGTCCGTGAGCGCGTAGGCGAGCGCATAGCTGGCATCGCGCGGTGAGAGCATCTTGCGCCCGTGCGCGTCGACCTGACCTTCACCGAATTCCTGACGATAGACGAAGTCGGTCCGTAAAATGAGCGTTTGGATGAGCTTCTCGATGGTCTTCTCGTTTCCGAGCTTTGGGAAATAGGACTTCGTCAGCGCGACGTATTCCGTCCTCTCCTGCGAAGTCGGAGCACGCTCGATGATTTTTGTGAAAAGCTGCTCCACGAGATTGCCTACCGCGACATCGTTCACACCACCGGCCTTGATGCGCTCCTGCCGGAAGCCCTCCTCCCATTCGGTAATGCACTTCGCGATGATTGCAATGTAGCGGTCTCCGGCCTTTCGATGCTTCAAGAGCGCGGCGCGGATGATGGCCATTTCAGATTCAGCGGGCGGCTTGACCGTCCTAGGCTGGCTCTTGGGCGCACGCTTGAGCAAGTCCTCCATGTAGGCGCGCATGAAAGCCACTCGGAGCTGGATGGTCCGCTCGTTGACGCCAAATATGAACCATTCCCTTTCACATTTTACGATGAGGTCTTCGTCCTTTTCCCCGCTCTTTAAATTCCGCTCAATGGCACCCCAAATCTCTGCCAACTCTTCATTGCTGGGCTTTGCTGTGTCGAATACTGGTTTCTTGAGTGGTTTTCCGTCAGCCCCCTTTGCTTCCACTGGCTGCTCCACTTTCAAGGCGACAAATTTCGGCAGCAGCGCCTCGTGCTTCTCCTTATGGAGGTCGCGCAACAACGGCTCGATGTTGGCGGTGAGATAAGTTTTGCGGTCTGCGAGGATTTTCTCATGCGCCCACTCCTGCGTCATGATGGCGGTGATCGCCGGGAGATAGTTCTTCTTCTGCGCCAGCGTCACCAGATACGGCGCCACTTCATTGGCGTTTGTGAGCATCGTGAGCAGATGCCCTCCGTCCAGCATCGTAGTGTCATAGTAGCGCACGCCGCTGTTCGTCGGCAAAAGAAAGGGGTTGGTGAGATTCACCACCTTCCTGTTGTTTTCGCCAATGACGTTCTGCCGCTTACTGTCAATGTCCCGCTGCGCGTTGAAGTCCACCAGCTTGTTAAACTTCGCATCGAAGATGAACTCGCTGATCAACCATCGCCGGTCGGGCGTAAAGCCGAGGATGTCTTTATATTTGCCGGAGAATAGTTTCTCGTGATCCACCGCATTGCCGTATTCCGGCATCCGCAGTTTTTCTTCGAGCTTCGAGGCATTGTGCTTCCGCAGTTCCTTAGCGGCCCATTCAATCAGGGAGTTGCGTTCGGCTTCCGTGGGTCGGGCTTTTTTCTTCGGCGGCATCTCACCGAGGTAAATCTGCAACTGCACGCGGTTCAGCAGATCCAGCCGCGCATCCAGCGGGAGAGTATCCAGATTATCCAGCCGGACATCGCCTTTATGCTCGTCTGCATCGTGGCAGGAAGCGCAGTGGTT
>JANNGC010000152.1:0-5184 GCA_031380445.1 Pedosphaera sp. | reverse complement strand
AAAGCAGGTCGCGCAGTTCGCCAACGTCACGACTTCGCTGCGCACGAATGAATCCGCGCTGCGCAGCAACGCCACCGCGCTCGCCGAGCGCATCAAGGCCGCCGCCGGCGCGGACGCGGAAGGCGAAGGCAAGGGGCCGGCCTTGGGCGAAATGATCGGCAAGATGATGAAAGACCCGGCCATGCGCGAGATGATGCGCGAGCAGCAGAAGACGATGATCAGCATGATGTACGGCGGCCTCTTCAAAGAGCTGAACCTTTCGCCCGAGCAGAAGGATAAGTTCAAGGAGCTGCTCACCGAGTCGCAGATGGGCAAGGTGGCGGCGACACAGGCGTTGCTCGGTGGGGTACAGGACGAGGCGACCACGGCGGCGGCGAAGCAGTCGGTCGTCGATGCGAAGAAGCAGGCCGAAGCCGATATCAAGGCGCTGCTTGGCGAACAGGGCTACGCGCAATATGAGGATTACCAGAAGAACGTGGGCGAGCGGATGCAGCTCGACCAGTTGAAGAACCAGCTCGCGGGCGAGAACGTGCCGCTCCGCGACGAGCAGAACGCGCAGCTCCTGCAAATTATGAAGGAGGAAAAGCTCGCGCTGCCGCCCGCGATTTCCACCGAGCAGAGCGAGATGCCGAGCCAGGACACCTTCACCCCGCAGAAGATGGACGAGCAGATCAAGTGGATGGAGCAATACAACGCCCGCGTGGCCGAGCGCGCGCGTGCGGTGCTGACGCCCGTGCAGTTCATCAACTACCAGAAGTTCCAGGAGCAGCAGGCCTCGATGGCGAAGCTCGGGATGCAAATGGCGCGGCAGATGTTCGGCGGGGAGAAGGCGAAGCCGGCGAAGTGAACCATGAACTGCGAGGTTAGATAACCTCGCCACCTGCCGGCTGGAAGGCCGGCGTTACGACGGAGCGCCGACATTCGTGTCGGCAGGTTGAGAGACATTCCTGTCTGGTGTGGACATTTCCACGCGCGTGCCTCCCTCAACTG
Organism: Pedosphaera sp.; assembly: GCA_031380445.1. Lineage (GTDB taxonomy): Bacteria > Verrucomicrobiota > Verrucomicrobiia > Limisphaerales > SIBH01 > JANNGC01. The sequence continues at coordinate 4,194 of JANNGC010000152.1, read as the reverse complement.
CGGAGTTCAATTCCTTCGCCGTTTCCTTCACACTGCGCCGCGTGAACCTGCGCCGCTCCACTCGCGCCTGCGCCGCCCGTGTGCGGCTCGAACTGATCGCGATCAGTTTCGTGGCCGTGCTCATCGCCATGGCGGGCCTCATCGTGTGGTCGTTCGAGGACGAGAAGTTTCACACCAGCGGCAGCGAGATGGACATCCGCCTCCTTGGCGTGCGGCCCGATGCCAGCGACGACTTCTACGATGTCGAGGGCCGCAAGACCGGCCCGCGCCCCTTCGACGGCGTGAACACAAATGCCTGGGGCAGCAACGTGCTGCGGCGCGACTTCATCTTCGAGCTGCCGGAGGGCGTGGCGATCCAGCCGGCACATGCCTACGTGGCGACGCGCCGCTATCCGGTGTTCTCGGGGCCGCTGCCCACCAATGTCGTCACCACGGGCCGCACCTACACTTTGGAAACGTCCTTCGCGGACGCCTACTGGCATTCGAGCTTCTTCTTCGGCGGGCAGCGGCCGGTGGAATTTGTGGACGTGACGCTGACGTTTTTTCCCACTGAACGCGGCCGGCCGGAGATGCGTCTCGCCGGCCCCTTCGCCGAGGGCGTGACGAACAAGGCGCAGTCCGCCTCGCAGTCGTGGTGGAACAGCCAACTGATCCTGACCGGCGCGGAGGTGAAGAACGGTGTGACCAACGCGCAGTTTGTCTTCATGGACAGCTATGGCAACTACGGGCCGGGCGCGCTCAGCTTTCTCGACCGGCAGGGGAAACGTCATCTGCCCTTCGTCACGAGCATCACGAACACCGGCGGGCCGTGGCGGGCGCAGGTTCACGTACCGGGGCTGAACTCCAATCAAATCGCCGCCGCAGAAATCCACGCGCCGCAACACAAGGTCTTCCACCATGTGCAGGTGCGTTACCCGGAGCGTCCGGTGCGGACCGCGCCCGCGCCGCGCGGGAAGTGAAGGTATCAACCGGCGCGGGCCGGAAAATCATCCCCGCCAGCCGTGGTTCTCGCGCACTTGGATCATGCTCGCGAGAATGTTGTTCCACGTCTCCTGCTGCGTCATCACGGCGTTGGGGAACATGCAGCCGTCCCAGCAGATGTGCTTGAAGGCCTTGGTCACTTTGCCCGCGTCATCGCGCATCCAGTAGCCGGAGTCGCGCGGGATGTTCAGCTTGCCGTTCGGATCGTTCACGCGGCAATGGCGCCCCGTCTTGTCGTGCGTGCCCGAGCCGTGGACGGTCGCGTCGTTCTGCGCGACGTGGAAATCAATGGTCCACGGGCGCAACGCCTGGGTCATCTTCTTCATCGCTTCGTGGAAGACGCCGGGTTCCCAGTTAAATTTCTTCGGCACGAGGCGATGCTTGGGTTCGTTGTAGCCGAGCAGGTAAAGAAGCGTGTGGGCCATGTCCGCCTGAAAACCGACGAGCTTCGGTTGGGCGACTTCTTCGAGCAGATCGAGCATGGCCTGCCACGAGTGCATGCCGCCCCAGCAGATTTCGCCTTCCGCCGCGAGCTTCTCGCCGTGGTCTTTCGCGACCTTCGCCGCCTCCTTGAACGTCGCCGCAATTTTCTTCGTGTTGCCCCTGGGATCTTTCTCCCAGTCGCCGACGCCGCTGGCGGAATCAATCCGCACCACGCCGTACGGACGCACGCCGAGTTCGCGCAGCGTCTTCGCGATGCGGCAGCCTTTGCGGACTTGCTCGACGAACTTCGCACGATCCTCCGCGCCACCCATCGCCGAGCCGCCGCCCGTCGGCGGCCAGATCGGCGCGACGACGGAGCCGACGGTGAGATTCTTTTTGCGAACCTTGTCCGCGAGCTTCTTCAAGTCCTCCTTGCTCGAATCAATGCTGACGTGCGGGTCGAAGAGGAAAATGTCCACACCATCGAACTTCACCCCGTTGACCTCGGCCTTGGCCGTCAGGTCCAGCATGGTGTCGAGTTCGAGGCACGGCTCCGCGCCGGGCGAGCCTTTGCCGACGAGGCCGGGCCACATCGCGTTGTGGAGCTTGGGAAAATTGTTCGCGCTGGCGGCCGGCGCGGGCGTTTTGGTTTTTGTGGCCATGATAATTTTTGGAAAATGTGTGTGCGGCAAAGTAGCAACCGCAATTTTCGGCGCGCAACTTGAAAGTGGTTTGAGAATGCGTCCGGCGGCGGCGGGCGCAGTTCTTACAGGTTCGGTGGAACTGGTCGCGCTGCCACCAGTCGGGCTGCGCAGAGCGGCCCGCCGGTGGCACGGGCCACCCGCTCTGCGCGGGTGGAGTGTTCGCCGCGCGAGCACGCCCACCTCACCAACGGTGTTCGGATGCGTCCGACACCCGCCTGTCACCGTTTCTCCGCTGGAAATTGGAAATGCACGGTGTTAGTCTCCCGCACTCGCAGCCACCCAAACAACAAACTCGTGCTGCGCGGGCGAACAGATTTTATGCGACAACAATTTTTGGTGCGGCTGGCGGCGCTGCTGGTTTTGCTTTCTTCCCTGCCGCTGGCGCAGGGGCAGGTGGTGCGGATTAACGAAATCCTCTCGGACAACACGCTGTATCCGAACGTGTTTGGTGGCTACTCGGACATGGTGGAGCTGTTTAATACGACCGCGTCGGACGTGCCCATTGCCGGCTGGAGCTTGAGTGACTCGAACGGGTTCCCGCCGCGTTATGTTTTCCCGCCTGGCACTCCTGATCTGACGGCCGGCGAGTATCGCGTGATCGCGTTCGACTCGGCCTTCACGAATTCACCTTACACGGACAACCCCGGCGAGGCCGTCTCCTTCGGCATCAAGTCCACCGGCGGCTACCTCTACTTTTACGACACCGAGCAGATTCTCGTGGACCACGTGGAGTACGGCTTGCAGTTGCCGAACCATTCCATCGTGCGCACCAGCGCCACGAAGTGGACGCTCGGCACGCCGAGCCTTGGCTCGGCCAACACCACGCTGACCCTCGGCACGGCCTTCGCGCTCCGCATCAACGAGTGGCTGGCCAGTCCCAGTTCCGGGGACGATTTCTTTGAACTCTACAATCGCACGAACAAACCCGTCGCCCTCGGCGGGTTGTTTGTCACCGACATCGCCACCAACCCGATGCAGTATGCGTTTGCGCCGCTCTCCTTCATCGGCACCGGCGGGCTGGCCTATGCGACTTTCGACGCGAACAGCAAGGGCGGCACCACCGGCACGACCAACCGTTACCCTGCGAACCAGGTCAACTTCAGCCTCAGCGCGGGCGGCGAATCCATCATCCTCTACACCAACTTCCAGGAAATCCACCGCGTCGTCTTTGGCGCCCAGCAGAGCGGCATCTCGGAGGGCTACCTGCCGGACGGCAACACGAACAACGTGGTGCGCTTCCCGAAGATCAACGACTACGACACGAAATCGCCCGGCGATCCGAACTACCTCATCGTGACCAACATTTTCGTGAACGAGCTGCTCTCGCACACTGACCCGCCGCAGGAGGACGTGGTGGAATTTTTGAACCGCGACGGCACCAACGTGAACATCAGCGGCTGGTGGTTGAGCAACGAGCGCAGCGTGCCGCGCAAATATCTCATCCCCACCAACACCATTGTGCCGGCCCTGGGCTACAAGACGATTTACGAGGGCGCGGGTACGGCGGTCGGGTTCAACAGCTCCAGCGCGGCCATCCCCTTCACCTTCAACTCCGCGCGCGGCGACAACATCATTCTCTCGCAGACCGACACGAACGGGAACCTCACCGGCTACCGCGTGTATGAAACTTTCGAGTCCGCCGCCAACGGCATCTCCTTCGGCTACTACAAGACGAGCGTGCCGCGCGACTACAAGTTCGTGGCCACGGCCCAGACCACGTTTGGTGCGGACGAGGCGAACACGGTCGCGGAGTTCCGGCTCGGCACCGGCAAGACCAACACCTATCCGAAGATCGGCCCGGTGGTGATCAATGAAATCATGGCCGCGCCGAGCAATACGTTTTATTTCATTTTTACCAACGGGTTGAACCAGCCGATCTTTGCTCAAAATCCGAACGACGAATTCATCGAGCTGCGCAACGTGACCAGCCAGGTGGTGCCGCTCTTTGACCCGGCCTTTCCGACCAACCACTGGAAACTGCAAAAGGCCGTGAGCTTTGTTTTTCCGCTGACGAATCTCGCGCCCAACTCCTTCTGCCTCGTGGTGGGCTTCAACCCGTACACCAACGCCACCGCGCTCGCGACCT
>JANNGC010000132.1:0-18542 GCA_031380445.1 Pedosphaera sp. | reverse complement strand
GTTCGGGTGGGGGGCTACCCGTGCCGCGCTAGCGTCCCCCCACCACGGTGAAGCGCGGACTCGATCAGGGTGCGACGGACTCGCGGGCGCGGTAGAAGATCGTCGGTGCGGCGTTGCCGATGGTGATCGTCTCCTGCAAGGACGCAGGCGTGCGGTTGAGCAGCGGCGTCCACGAGGCGGGGTTCGCCGGGGTGCCTGTCGTTTCGATCACGTAGTTCGTGCCGGGCTTGCCGTAGAGCGTGAGCGAGCGCGCGCCACCAGAGCCGAGCGCGGCTTCGAGGAGCGGCTGGCCGTTCACGATGACGAGGCGTCCATCGTTCAACAGCGCGGTGGGCGCGAGGCCGGGCGTGGCGCGCTGGGCGGCCACGTTGTCGAGGTGCAGCGGGACGAAGGCGGAGGATTGCACCGGCTCGGCGGTGAAGTTCAGCCGCGCGAGCAACTGCGTGCCGCTGAGGGTCTGGCCGGGCAGCGCGGTGAATTGGATCGTCGCCACATCCGCGACCGGGAAACTCAAGGAAGCGCCCGCCACCGCCGGGACGAGGTTGTCGAGCGTGACGGACGAGAAGCGGCCCGGCGGCAGCGCGACGGTGAAGCTCAAGTTCGTGAGCGGCGCGCTGGCCGCGAGATCGATCCGCACGTTCACGGTCTGGCCCGGTTCCAGCGCGGTGCTGCCGAGGCTGAGTTCAAAGTAGTCGCGCACCACCACGGTGAAGCTGCGGCTCGTGCTGAGCGGGGGCGTGCCGTTGTCCGTGACGCGCACGGTGATGGCGTTGGTCGTGGCCGCGTCGGCGCGGGACGGCAGCCAGCGGAACAATCCGTTGCTCCCGTTGATCGCCGCGCTGGCGGGTGCGCCGGGCAGGACCGCGTAGCTCAACTGGTTGGCCGGCAAATCCGTGTCGCTGCCGAGCGCGGTGAAGAAGACGGCGTGCAGCACATCGGCGATGACATTCGGAATCGCCGCGAGTGTGGGCGCGTTATTGCCGGTGAAGGAACTCGCGCCGCCCGCGCCGGATTCGCCCGCGCCGTTGTAGGCGATGACGCGGTAGTAGAACGTGACGCCCGCCGGGAGTCCGCTGTCGAGGAAGCTCGTGGTGTTGAAGCTGTTCGTGCCGATGCGGGTGTAGTTCGTGCCGTCGGTCGAGCGGTCAATGTAGTAGCCGAACTCGTTGGTGGCCGCGTCGGTCCAAGTGAGTTCGATGGCGTTCGTGCCGATGGCGTGGGCGAGCACATTGGTCGGGTTGAGCGGGCGGCTGCCCGCGCGTTTGCGGAGCGTGTAGGTGTCGTTGGTGGTGCCGGTGCTGTTCAGGAAGAAGGCGTCGAGGCGGTTGCTGCTCACGTCCACGACGAGCGAGCCGAGCACGCTGAGCGAGACGAAATGCGCCGGATGATTGAGCGCGCCGCCGCCGGGTGCCTGACCGCTGCTGCCGACGATGGAATAGACGGTGCCGCGATTCTCCTCGTTCTTCACGTAAGCGCCGGTGCCGTTGGTGCCGCCCTCGCGCCCGTTGCCGCCGTCGAGCTTCATGGACTCGGTGAGCGTGGTGGACAGGCCGTAGTGGCCGTCGAGCAGGTAGGAGCGTTCATAGACATGGCTGTGGCCCATGAGCACGAGGTCCACGCCGTTCGCGTCGAGGATGGGATTGATGAGCTGGCGCAGCACGATCAAGTCGGCCTCGGTGTCCGAGTTGTGCGTGCCCTTCGTGTAGAGCGAGTGGTGGAGATAGACGATGATCCAGTCCTGCGACGTGTTGGCCAGATCGTCCTGGAGCCAGAGAATCATCGGGCTGTTCGTCTCGCGTCCGCTGGTCATGGAGTCGAGGCCGATGAAGTGAACATTACCGTGGTCGAAGGAATAATACTTCGCGCTGCCCGAGGCCAGGCCGCCGCCCTCGCCGTTGCGCGGGGTGGACCAGATGTCGAGGTAGGGGAAGCCGGTGAGGTTCGCGTTGGCCGCGAGACCGCCACCTTCGTTGGGTCGTCCGGAGTCGTGGTTGCCGATGACCGGGTAGAGGAATTTGTTCCGCAGCGTGTCGGGATACATGTTGAAAACGGCCGACTGATGCTCGGCGTCGGTGCCGGTGTTGTAGGCGTTGTCGCCGAGCATGAGCCACACGTCGGCGGGTTTGCCGCCGTTGGTGACCATGTTGTAGTAGGCGTCGCGCACGGCGCGCTGGCTGGCGTTGGCCGTGCCGGGATCGCCCAGCACCCAGAAGCGCGTGGGCGCGTCGGAGCCGATGACGGGCGCGGTGTGGAACCAGTAGTTGGAACCCGTCGAGTTCGTGCCGCCCGCGAGCGTGAAGCCGGAACTGCCGAACGCATAAAAATACTTCGTCGCCGGTTCCAGCCCGCTGAGCCGCACGACGTGGTTGTTCGTCAGCGCGGCCTCGATGGCGACGTTCGTCAGGAAGTTGCGGTCCGTGCCGTAGCGCACCACGCCGTCCGAGAACAGGTCGGTGCGCCAGCGCACCACGCCGCCGGTCGGCGAGCCGCCTTGCAAGTACGGCCCGCGCAACAGCGCGATGGGCAGCGAGGTCACGACGTTCAAGACCACGGGCGCGGAGGTCGCGCTGAGTCCGGTGTTGTCGGTGGCGATGGCCCGGAGGAAATACGTGCCCAGCGCGACATTCGAGTAGGTGAGGCTGAACGGCGCGTTGGTCGCGGTGCCGAACGACTGGCCTTCGCCGAAATCGTAATACTCCACCGAGACGATGAAGCCGTCGTTGTCCGAGACCGTGGCGCTCAGCACCACGTTCGCGCCGACGAGCACGTACCGGTTGTCCGTCGGCGCGGTCATCACCACGGTCGGCACGGGGTTCACGAGCGTGTAGCTCCACTGGTTCGCCGGGCGCGTGGAGTCGAGCGGCGTGGCCTCCACTTCCAAATCCGTGATCCCGCTGTTCGTCGCGAAGCGCACGCTCACCGCGCCATACGCCGGCTGCGAAAAGGTGAAAACATATTCGCTGCTGGAGTTCGCCGACACGTCGCCCGCGCCCGCGCCATTGATCAACAGGTCGTCCGCGTCCACGCCCGTGACCGGCTCAGTGAACGTGACGGTGATGGAAGTCAGCCCCGTGATCGTGGTGCTGGCGAGGGGCGCGCGCGCGGCCACGAGCGGCGCGCTCGGATTCACGAGGAGATAATTCGGGCGCGCGCTGACCGCGTTGCCATCGAACGGCTTCGGCACAGTGTCGAAATCCACGATGGCGTGGTTGGCGTCCCAAGTGATCGCGACCGGGCCAAACGGCGGCTGCGGGAAGCTGAACGAATACGTGGTGTTCGTGTCGCTGGTCACGCTGCTCGCGGGCACGCCGTTCACCCGCAGGTCGGCGGCGTCCACATTCGTCACGCTCTCGCTGAAGGTGAGGACAAGATTGCTCAACGAGAAAACATCGCCCGGCGCGGGCGCGGCCCCGGCGAGGCGCGGTGCGACGACCGCGAAGTCTGCGAGGAAGGAATAGAGCTGCGCGTTGAATCCGAAGTCGCTGCTCGCGCCCAGACTTTCATTGAGCGCCTGGACGGCGAGCACGTTCACGCCGCTGACGAGATGCTGCGCGGCGTTGTTCGAGAGCGTATAAACGACGTAGCCCGCGCCGACGTTGCCCGGCTCGGCGGACGCGCCGACGGACGTCCCGTTGAAGGGCGTGCTGCCCGCGACCACGTTCACGCGCAAGACTTCCACGCCGTTGATCGAGGCGATGAAACCGTCGTCGCTCTGCGCGTTGAGCAGCAGGTTCGTCACCGCGCCCGCGTTCGGCACGGTAAATTCCTGGCGCAGATAAATGCTGCTGTAGTTCGAGCGCATGTCCGTGAGGTGCGTGCCGAAAATGCCGCGCGCGAAATTCGTGTAGGGATCGCCGTAGAAGAACGGCGCGGCGGAATTGCTCCAGCTCGAATCGTCGTAGGCGAGCTGCCGCCAGGCGTTCGTCGGGTCGGAGGCTTCCGCCGTGCCCTTGATGAAATGCCACACCGAGTTCGACGGGATGAAGGTGGTGCGCGAATCGAGGATGAAGCTCCACGAGTTCCCCGCCGCCGCGCGCAGGAAGTTGTTCGGGATGTCCGCGAAGTCCGCGATGGCATTATTCGTGGTCCACGAGACGGTGAGCGTGCCGGACGCGGGCTGCGCGACCTGGAAGAGATAGTTTGAGCCGCTGCCGCTGAAGGCGAAGGCCGGCACGCCGTTGAGCAGCAGGTCGTCCGCGCCCACGCCGATTACGTTCTCGCTGAAGGTCACGGCGATTTCGGAAAGGTTGGTGACGGTCACGCCGGTGTTCGGCGTTTTCGCGAAGACGCGCGGCGGCGTCTGGTCAATGAGCGTGTAGCTCCAGGCCGCCTCGTGGGCGAGGGCGTTGAAGGCGAGGTTCGACGGGAAGCCGAAGTCGGTGATGCCGTGGCCGGTGGCGAAGGAGATGTCCACGTTGCCGTAGGGCGGATGCGGGAAGTGGAAGACGTAGTTCGTGCCGCTGTTGAGCGAGACCACGCTGCTCGCGGGCAATCCGTTGATCAGCAGGTCGGACGCATCCACACCTTGCACGCGCTCGCTGAAACGCACGGTGATGTTCGTCAGGTTCGTGATCGTGACGAAGGCCAGCGGAATCTGGGTGACGATGGTCGGGGCGATCACGTTCGTCGGCGGAATGGTGATGGTGACGTTGACCACGGGCGAGGTGCCGCGCACGCCGTTCGCGTCAATCGCCACGGCCTGCAACTGGTTGAGCAGGAACGTCGAAGACCAGATGGCTGAGTACGGCGGCGTGGCCGACGTGCCGAACATAATTCCGTTCGCGAGGAACTCCACGTTGGTCACGCCGGTGATGGCGTCCGCCGTGGCGGTGATGAGCAGGTTCGTCGGGCCTTCCATGACCGCGCCGTCAGCGGGCGCGGTGATGGCTGCGACCGGGCGGCCTGCGCCGTCATAGACCACGACGTTGACCGGCGTGGAAACCGTGGTGCCGCCGAGATCATCGGTGGCCACGGCGGTGACGACGTGCGCGGCGACGGTCGGAGTGTTCCAAGTGAACTCATAGGGCGCGGTCGCGTCGTCGGCGAGCTTCACGCCGTCCACGAAGAACGCGACGTTGGTCACGAAGCCGTCGTCATCCGAGGCCGTGGCGGCGAGGGCGATGAACGCCGGCGCGAGGAAGTATTGCTTGTTCGTGGGCGCGGTCAGCGCGACGGCCGGCCGGAGGTTGTAAATGATGACCGGCGCGGCGCGCAGGTCGAGATTGAAGCTGATGTCCGAGCTGTTCGCGGACTGCTGATGGATTTCCACGGCGAGGATGTTGTTGCCCGCGACGAGGTTGGTCGGATTGATGGAGAAGGTGTCGAGCGTGTCCTCGATGCTGCTCGTGCCGAGCGTGGCGGAGGTGATGACGGCGGGCGCGGCGGGCAGGTTGACGCGGAAAATTTCGCGCCCGTTCAGATGGACCACGGCGGCGTCATCGCGCTCGAGCGCGAAGGTCAGCGCGGTGAAGGACAGCGGATTCGCGACCGGGAACACGCGGCGGAAATAGGTCGTGGTGTAGCGGTCGGAGTCAGCGGTGACGTAGCCGGGCGTGGCGTTGTCCTCGACGACGGTGGCCTCGTCGCCGTCGCCGTAGCCGAGTTCGGCGAGGCCGTTGCTCCAGCCGCTGTCGTCGAAGGCGAGGGCGATCCAGTTCGTGCCCTGATCGCTGCCGTTGTCGAGGTAGCGCCAGGCGGTGTTCGAGGCGATGAGCGTGGAGGCGACGCCGAAGTTGACGGGCGTGGCGGTGTAGCTGTTGCCCGAGTCATCCTGGCCGGTGGCGATGATGCGGTGCGAGCCGCCGGTCACGTTCGTCCACGTCGCGCTGAAGGGCGCGTTCGTGTCCGAGCCGAAGAAATTTCCGTCCACGAAAAAGTTCACGTTGGTGATCGCGCCGGAGAGCGGCGCGGCGAAGACGCTGGCGGTGAGGGGCGCAGTGCTGTTGATGATGGCACCGTCCGCCGGCGCGGTGATCGTGAGGCCGAGGTTCGCCACGAAGACGCGGACCACGCCCGAGGTGCTGCTCTGGCCGGTGCTGTCCTGCGCCACGGCGAAGAGCGCGTTCGAGCCGGCGGGCGCGTTGCTGACCACGAAGCTGTAGGGAGCCGAATCATCCGAGCCGACGAAGATGCCGCCGCGATAGAGGCTCACGTTCGTGACCGTGCCGACGATGGACGAGGCGAGAACATCCACCGGGATGGGCGTGCCGATCGGGTAGGCCACGCCGGCGACGGGGTTCGTGATGCTCACGAATGCGGGCATGCTGAGATTCAGTTGAAACGCGCCCTGCGACGCCAGACCACCGAAGGTGGCGCTCTGTCCGCCCACTTGAATTTGATACGTCGTGCCCGCGACCGCCGCGAAGGAGACGGCGCTGGCCGGGCCGTTGGCGCTGCGCTGCACGACCGTGAGTCCGTTGACGGCCGCGCCGGTGTAAACGCTCAACACGGGGTTGATGACGCTGCCCAGCATGTCCATGGTGACCGTGCCGTTGAAAGGCGCAACCCAGCGGTACCAGAGCGTGGCACCCCAGAGAATCGTGGGCAGGCCGCCGCCGAACTGGAACGTCGTCTCGCCCTGCTGCGTGGTCGCGCCGGTGTTGTTGCCCGCCACGCTGGCCGGGGTGCCGAGCACGATGGCGCTGGCGAACGCATTGTTGACCAGCGGATCAATGATGAACGTGACGGTGCTGACCGCCGAGGTCGCGCGGCGTCCGACGCTGTCCACCGCCACCGCCGCGAAGGTGTGCGCGCCTTCCGTCACCACCGGCACCGAGCCGCCGAAGGGCGCGCTCGCATCCGTCACGGCCAGCGCGCCATCGAGATAAAATTCCACCGCCGTGACCGTGAGCGGCGCGAGCACTCCGGCTGTGGCCGTAAGCAAGACCGGCACGCCGACCACGCCCGCCGCGCCGTTCGTGGGCGTGTCGAGCGCGATGGTCAGCGGGTTCGGGAGAATGGTGAAGACGTTCGTGGCCGAGGTGAATTGCTGCGGCGTGGGCGCGGAACTGTCCGCCGCCACGATGTGTCCGGCGTAACTGCCTTCCGGCAAAAGCCCGAGCGGCACGATGAACGGTGCTGCGCCGACCACGCCCGCTGAAAGTCCGTTCACAAAAAACTCCGCCGAGTACGGCGAACTGCCGCCGCCGAGGATGCCGGTGAGCGTGATGGAGGAACCGAAAATAAAGTTCGCGCCATCAATCGGCACCAGTGACGCGCCGAGCGGGCCGGTGACGTGAACGGTGCTGACCAGCGTGTTGCTTACCCAGCCGCGCGCGTCGGTGACGGTGGCGCGGATAAGGTGATCGCCCGCGAGCAGCGCGCCGAAATTGCGCTCGTACGGCGCGCTCGTGATCGGCGAGCCGCTCGGATTGTTATCGAAGAAGAATTGCACCGAGTAGGGCGGGGTGCCGCCGGCCACGGTCGTCGTGCCGGTCACGGGCGTGAGGTTGTCCACGGTCGTGTTGTCCGCCGGAGCGGTGAGCGCGAAGGCGATGACATCCGCGACGCGGAAGGTGTTGGTCAGCGAGTTCGTGACCGCCAGCGAACTGTCCGTCGCCACCGTGTAGAGGTTGTAATCACCCGCCGGCAGCGCGCCGAGCGAGACGGTGTAAGGCGCGCTGGAGACGAGGCCCGCCGAGGTGAAGCCGCCGCCGTTGTTCACGAAGAACTCGACGGTGTAAGGACTCGTGCCGCTCGCGACGGTCGCCGTGGCTTGAATCGAATTGCCGGAAACAAAGAGCGCGTTCGCCGCCGGAGCCGTGAGGCGCGTGCCGAAGGCCGGCGGCTCGCCCGCCGTGACGAGGAGCGAGAAGTTATCGTACTGGTCCGCCGTGTCCGTGCCGCCACCACCACCACCGCCGCCTGTGCCTTGGGCGTTGTCATCAGCCCAGAGCAGGTAAAGGTTGCCGCCGTTGGTCCAAGTCACATCCAAGTTGGTGCTCAGGGTCAGGCTGGCCGCTGCGGAAGCCGTGGTGTTGAACGCCGGAATGTTGATCCAGGTGCCGGTCTGCCCCGACAGGCTGTAGTAAGCGCGCGTGCCGTAGCCGGCATCCTCGGACACGGCGGCGGCGGCGAGTGTGAAGAGATAGGAGATGTTGATCTGCGTGGCGTTCGTCCCGCTCTGGTTGAGGAACCGGCCCATCATCACGTTGTAGCGATTGCCGGTCGGACGGGTCTGAAGATGGAAGCCTTCCGAAGCCCAGACGGCCGTGGCGGCGGCGGCGGGCGGGGTGCCGAGGGTGGACGCCGTCCGGTTGGTCGCGTTGGCCAGCGAGATGGCGACGTTCACGTCCGTGTCGAACGTGTAGGCATCCGCCGCCGCGCCGGTGATGCTCACCGTCGCCCAGTCCACCGCCGAGGGCTGCGTGCTGAAGTCATTCGTGTAGCCCGTCGGCCCGACCACCGCCGCGCTCGGCGGGGTCGCGGCGGTGAAAGTGTTCGTGGCGGTGACGCTCTGCCGCCCGAGCGAATCCGTCGCCACCGCGTAGGCGGTGTGCGAGCCGAGCGCGTTCGTGGTCGCAGCGGCGTAGGGCGCGTTCGCGTCCGTGCCGGCGGGCACTCCATCCAGGAAGAACTGCACGTTCACCACGCTGACGGGCGCAAAGACCGAGGCGCTGGCCGTGAGATTGAAATTCTGCCCCGCCGTCACGATTTGATTCGGAATCGGCGCGGTCAAAGTCACCGTCACTGGATTCGGCGCGACCGTGACCGTGTTGGTGCTGGAACTCGCGACCTGCGGCGTGGGCGCGGAACTGTCCGTCCCCGTTGCGGACACCACGTAGCTGCCGACCGGCAATGCGCCTAAGTCCGCTTGATACGGCGGCGTTGCCGCCGTGCCGGCTGACACGCCGTTCGTGAAAAACTCGACCGAGTACGGCCCGTTGCCCCCGAGCGGCAGCGCCGTGAGCACGAGCGAGGAACCGAAGGGCTGCGCCGCGCCATTCGTCGGCGTCAGCGTCACCCCGAGCGGGCCGACGATGTGAACGGTGTGAACCGGCGAGTTGCTCACCCACCCGCGCGCGTCCGTGACGGTGGCACGGATGGTGTGGTCGGCGATGGCAAGGATGCCGAAGTCGCGCGTGAACGGCGGCGTGCTCAACGCCGGCCCGTTGCTGGCGCCGTCCAGGAAAAATTGCACCGAGTACGGCGCGGTGCCGCCCGTAACCGTGGCGGTGCTGATGACGCTCTGGCTGTTCTCAATCGTCGCGCCGTCCGCCGGGGTCGCGAGCGTCGCGCTGATCGGGTCCAGCACGGTGAAGGTGTTCGTCGGCGAGCCGTCCACTTCTTGCGCGCCGCCCGCGTCCGTGACCACGGCGTAGAGGTTGTAGAGGTTTGCCGTCAGCCCCGCGAGATTCACGGAGTACGGCGGAGTGGTGCTCGAACCTGCGGACGCAAAGACGGTGTTTCCCGCGCCCGCGCTGAGGAAGTATTCCACCGAGTGCGGCAGCGTGCCGTAGTCCACCGTCGCGGAAGTGGCGATGGCCGGGCCGGACAAGTAGAGCGCGCCATTCGTCGGCGCGCCGAGGTTGACCGTGAGTGAGGGCTGCGCGCCGACGGTGACGGCGAGGGAGAAGTTATCGATCTGGTTGGCGGTGTCGGTGAGCGAGGCGGTGTTGTCATCGGCCCAGAGCAGGAAGAGGCTGGCGCCGTCCGGCCAGTTCACGGTGACGTTCGTGGCCAGGGCGCGCACCCCGGCGTTCGAGGAGTTGTTCAACGCGGCCAGCGGCACCCAGCTCCCGACCAGCCCGCTCAGGCTGTAATAGACGTGCGTGCCCTTGCCCGCGTCCTCGTTCACCGCCGTGCCGGCCAGCGTCAACTGGTAGGCGATGCGGATCTCCACCGCGTTCGTCCCCGTGTTGTTCATGAACTTGCCGAGCAGCGCGGTGGCGCGCGTGCCGTTCGGGCGGGTCTGCACGAAACCGCCGGTCGAACTCCACGCCGCATTGGTCAACTGAACCGGGACGGCGGCCACGTTCGACACCACTTGAAAACTGATGCCCGCGACCGAGTAGGCCAGATTGGTGTTCACGTCCGTGTCCAGATCGTACACGTCGCCGCCGCCGCCCGCGATGCCCACGGTCGCCCAGTCCGCCGCGAGCGGCCAGACTGTGAAGTCATTGGTGTAGCCCGCCGGGCTGACGCTGGCCGCGCGCGCGTCGAAATGCCAGAGCACCGCGAGCAGCAGCGCGGCGAGAAGACGAAAATGAAACCAACGGGGAGCCAGGTTGTTCATGAGAGTGTCGGATGTGGGTTGTGAAAAAAATCGGGCCGCTGAAACAGAGGAACACAGTCCGGTCTGAGCCGGCGCGCGCCGGACAGGTCGGCACGAATTGGGTGCAAGTTCCATAGAGTATTGGGTCGTCCGTGGGAGAATGCGCCGCCGCGCGCAAAAGTCCGCCAATTTTTTTCTGACCCAAGTGACAATTTGGAGCGCCGGTCTCCGATCTGGTGCGAAGAAAGGCGTCCACCACGAGCCGGGTCGGAGACCGGCGCTCCGGCCTTTCCCGAACCTCCCCTAGCCCCCGGCCCGTAGTCCTACGAATTGTCCGCACCCGCCTCGCCTCGTTACAAACCACCCGTTCCGAGAAAAAAATTAATCGCCACGCACCGCCATGAAGAACTCTTCCGAAAACCGTCACCTGCTTTTGCAGCACGCCCGCACCCGCCTCTACTACGTCCGCAACAGCGACTGGACGAGCGACCCCGCACAGGCCCGCGACTTCGTCACCACCCACGCTGCCGTCCTCTACTCGCGCACCCACGGCCTGAGCGACGCGCAGCTCGTGGTGCATTTCCACCGCCCGGAACTGCACGACCTCGTGCTCCCGCTCTCCTGGAACCACCAGCCCACCGAAGCCTGCCTGATGGCCTGAGCGCCACGCGCAACGGCGGGCCGCGTAGGAGACGAGGTCACGAGTCGCACTATTGCTGCCCAGATTGATCAGAGACTCGCCTGCGAGGACAGCCGTCCTCCGCCGACGAACCGCCTTCCGCGTAGCGGAGGGGAGGGCTGGGGAGAGAAGGTGCTTGGTGAACACGACGGCGCACAAACCTTTCTCGACCTGCTCCTAACCCTCTCCTCACTCGTGCCTCGCGAGGAGAGGGGACCAGATGCTGCACTCGTGGAAATCATCCCAGGATTTCTATTGGTCAAAGCGCGTCGTGTCTGTGATCAAAACCGCATGAAAAAAAGAATGCTTCAGCGTGCGATGATTTGGCTGCTGGTCGCAATCGGTCTCGTGAGTGCCGGGGCCGCGCGCGCGGTCGGGCCGGAGGTGCGGGACAACGCCGGGCTGTTCTCGCCCGCCGCCGTGCAGCAGGCGGACGCGGCCATTCAAAAAATCCAGCGCGAGCTGCGCAAGGAGTTGCTCATCGAGACTTTCCCCGGCGTGCCGGAGAACAAGAAGGCGGACTACGAGCGCAACCGCGAGGAGTTCTTCACCAGTTTCGTGCGCGAGCGCGCGCAGGCGGCGCGGCTGGACGGCATCTACGTGCTGATGATGAAGGAGGCTCCGCCGCACAAGCTGCGCATCCAGGTGGGCATGGGCGAGGCCACGCGGCAGCGCGCGTTTCTCCCCAGCGACCGCGATCAGTTGGTGCGCCTGCTGCAAACGAAATTCCGCGAGGAGAAATATGACGAGGGTTTGACGGCGGCCGTGGCGCTGGTGGACCGCACGGTGCGGAGTCACTTGAATGGCGCGGCTCCTGTGGGCGCGACGCGTCCGGTGGCGTCAGCGGCTCCTGTCGCGTCTGGTGGCGCGGCGGGGCAGGTGAATGTGATGAAGTGGGTGTTCATCATCGGCGGCGTGCTGGTGGCGGTGTTCCTAGTGCGGATGTTCGCCGGGGGAATGGGGGGTGGCGGCGGCGGTGGTCTGTCCGGCTCGGGCGGCATGGGCGGTGGCGGCGGATTTTTCTCCAGCCTGCTCGGCGGCATCGGCGGCGCGATGGCGGGCAACTGGCTCTACGACCGTTTCACGGGCGACAACGCGCGCTCGCCTCACGACTCAAATTCCGGCGCGAACGATGCGCCTTCTGACGTGGGCGGCGACTACAGCAGCTCCGGCGGCGACGTGGGTGGAAGCGACTTCGGAGGCGGTGGTGATGTCGGCGGCGGGGACTTCGGCGGTGGCGGCGGGGATGTTTGAAAACAGAGTCAGAAATTTCTCTGAGGGCTGGCGAATGTGGCCGCAGCAAGTGGCAATGCCCGCGCCTGCTACGGTAATTCGTGAAAAAGCACAATGCAGCGGGGCAGTTCATTTACCTTTCCTTTGATGAAAAGATCATGTCCACCCGTTGGGCACTCGGGCTTATCGGCACACGACGGCCACACATCGTGATCGGAGGGAGTGTCATTTCCGAAGAAATCACCCGCGTAGGCCCACATTTCTTTCTGGCGGGCAATCCTTCGGAGATTCGATTTGCAGACATACTTGTCTTCAAAAGCCCGGAAGAAGCCCGCGTTAGAATGGAGCCGCAATGTGAACCGCGTCGTGGAGCCATCCGTATCAATAAAATCCGTGAGTTGATAGTCGTAGGGCGGGCATGGGTGCCCGGACGATGGCTTTGGTGTCACCCAGTCCACCGCATTGGATGACCACTGAGGGATGAAATGACTGTTCGTGGACTCAATCTGCACTTGAACAAACGGCGGCTCATGTTGCACGCGACCAGAGAGATCAGAATTAATTCCCAGAAGCTTGATTTCACCGTGGCTGGGCGGCGGCGAGACGAGGCTCGTTACGAAAACATCGTTGGTTCCGCCGATTGCGGATCGCCGATTGCGCAAGACCGCTCCCGAGTTCTTTCCAAATCGAATGACCGGCCCGGTGTTTAATGGTGCCTCGCCTTCGACACCCTGAAGAGAAACGTGGCGGTCTCCAAGGAACTCCCAGTCCACTGGCGAACCGGCGCGATCAATAAAACAATAGAACAGCACTTGGTTGGTGAAGGCAGGCAGGTACCAGGCTTTTTTCCCATCTGGAAGCGAGTAGTCATTCTGAAAATCCGCGTAGCGGCGGTCGTTCCACCCGACGAGGTAGTTGGTTCCATCGAAGGCGACGCTGACCGAAACTTGTCCCCAGCGCGCGTAAGAGATGGGTATCTCCGGCGCTGAAACCGTATTCCCAATGAGCAAGCGACCAAAGACTCTTGGCAACTGATTAGTGACGAAAATCCTTTCGTTCGTTACCGGGGCGTAACCGTGGAAGAAAATTCGGTTGGTTCCGGCTTCCTGGCTCCACACCACCAGATGATTCGTGCCGTCGGAAGCAGCGGCCACGGGATACGGCTGCACAGAAGGAAATTGATTCACGACAATTTCCGAAGATGCATTTCCAGTCGCATCCAGGAAGCACCCGAGCACATCCCAAGCGTTGGTGTCTGGACGGTGAGCGATCCATGTTACCAGCACATTTGTGCTGCTGGCGCTTAGGGCGGGAAAGCGTTGGTCAGCCGAATTTGTTGACCCCAGCGCGATTGCTTCGCCCACGCCCACGCCTGATTCAGAAACTCTTTGGAGCATGATGCGGGCGGGGCTGCTTACATTGGTTTGCGCCCAGACGATCCAAAAGTAGCCCATCGCAAAAGTCATGGCCCCGACTTCAGGGGCAAGCGTGTTCGTGGCGATGACAAAACTTGGCCCGGACGGATTGCCCAGATGATTAAGGAACTGACCGTGAACGCCAGGCACACCGGCGGTGTTGTTCATCCACGTCACGAGAAAGTTGGACGCGCCAAATTCTACCAGCGGCACACCGCCGCTCAGGGCGAGATCAATTCGTGAACCAATCAGCGCGCCGGTTGGTCCTAGCAGTTGGGCGGCTAGTTGGTTGGTTGACTCTGTTGCTGGGTAGAGGTTGTCGCCTTGGAACACGACGAGGAAGTTGGTGCCGTCGGTGGCGAGGCCGCGCGCGACCTCCCGGTTAGTTGTACCCGCAACTCGGGTGTCCTTAATTTCAGGAAAGATCGAAATGGCCCGCGTGTGTGTTGCGTTTAACAACAGCACGACTCCAAAGAGGAGAAGCCATTTCATTTTTGCCATGACGCGACATCGGCACAACGAGAGTCGGGGTTGAAAACAGGAAAAACCGGCGCGCAAGGTTTGTCAGCTTGTCACTCGCAGGCTCGCTCCTACACTCCGCGCGCTCATGGTCAATCTCAGCTCATTAAACCCGCAGCAACGCCTCGCCGCCGAGACCGTGCGCGGGCCGGTGCTCATCCTGGCCGGCGCGGGCACGGGCAAGACGCGGGTCATCACCTTCCGCATCGCGCACATGGTCGAGCGTGGGATCAAGCCGGGGAACATTCTTGCGGTCACGTTCACGAACAAGGCGGCGCGCGAGATGAAGGAGCGCGTGACGAAGCTGCTGCCGCGCACGCGCAAAGACGACGAAGGCGAGGCGGACAAGCCGACCATTTCCACCTTCCACTCGCTCTGCATGAGGATTCTGCGCCAGCACATCGAGGTGCTCGGCTACAAAAAGAGTTTCGTCATCTACGACGAGGCGGAGCAGCTCGGGGCCATCAAGAAAATCCTCAGTCACATTTCCGCGAAGGGCGAGAAGACCGACCCGAAGGTGATTCACTCGCTGATCAGCCGTTACAAGAACGGCGGTTTGAATCCGAAGCTGGTGGACGAGAGCGCCATCGCGATGGCGCAGCACATCGCGCGGCGTTACGACAGCGCGCTCAAGGCGTGCAACGCGGTGGACTTCGACGACTTGCTGCTGCTCGTGCTGAAACTCTTTCGCGAACATCCCGCCGTGCTCGAAGCCTGCCGCGCGAAGTATCGCTACGTGATGGTGGATGAGTATCAGGACACCAATGCCGCGCAATTCGAGCTGGTGAACCAGTTGTGCGTGGTGCATCGCAACCTTTGCGTGGTGGGCGACGACGACCAGAGCATCTATGGCTGGCGCGGCGCGGAAGTCGCCAACCTGCTCGACCTCGAAAAACATTTTCCCGAGGTGAAGGTCGTGAAGCTGGAGCAGAACTACCGCTCCACGAACATCATTCTCAACGCGGCCAATGCGGTGATCAAAAACAACGTGCAGCGACGCGGCAAACAGCTCTGGTCCGCGAAGGGCGACGGGAATCGCATCACGCTGAACACCTTCGAGACGGACGAGGACGAGGCGCGCACGGTGGTGGAGGAGATTGAATTCCTGCGCATGGCGAAGCGTGTGCCGTGGAAGGAGTGCGCGATTCTGTTCCGCACGAACATTCAGTCCACGCCGCTGGAAATCGCGCTGCGCAAGGCGGGCGTGCGTTACAACCTGATCGGCGGGCAGAGCATTTTCGACCGGCGCGAAATCCGCGACACGCTGGCCTACCTGAAGACGTTCGTGAATCCGCACGACGACATCAGCCTGCTGCGCATCGCGAACGTCCCCGCGCGCGGCCTGAGCGACGTGACGATGGAGCGCCTGCTCGGCGCGAGCCAGGAGCGGAACTGCTCGGTCTTCAGCGCGATGCGGCACACGGACGTGCAGGCGATGTTCACGACAAAGACGCGCGAGGCCATCGGCGAGTTCGTCACGTTTATCGAAGAGACGCGCGCGCCGATTGACAGCGCGGACGCGACGGTGCGCCCCGCATCGCTCACGCAATGGGCGGAAAAGTTTCTGGCCGACTGCGGTTACATTGACGACTTGCGGCGCGGCGAGAAAAACATCGAGACGGCGGATAATCGCGTGCGGAACATCAAAGATTTGCTCGCGCGCCTCGACCAGACTGGCAGCGGCCCGTGCGGCGAACGCATCAGCGACTTCCTCGAAGAGTTGACGCTCGACGCGGATCGTCAGGAGGAGAAGCAGGCGGAGAAGGACGCGGTGACTTTGATCACGATGCACAGTTGCAAGGGACTGGAGTTTCCGAACGTCTTCATCGTCGGACTCGAAGACGGATTGCTCCCGCACTCACGCTCGAAAGTGGAAGGCACGCTTGATGAGGAGCGCCGCCTGTTCTACGTGGCCATCACGCGCGCGATGCTCACGCTCACGATGAGCCATTGCCAGACGCGCAAGAAATACGGGCAGGCGCTGCCGTGTCATCCGTCGGGGTTCTTGCAGGAGATTCCCGAGGAGTTCATTGAGCGCGGGGATGAGAAGGCGAAAGCGCCCGTCGCGCCAGCGGAGGGCAAGAGCATCTTCGCGGCGTTGCGGGAGTCGTTGGGGTAGGTGGAAATTGTCGCGCTGCGACAATTCCGCCCGCGCAGAGCGGGCGGCCAGTGGCGGGTGTGGTGAACGAACGCGCCGGACATTTCCCACGCGCCGCTCTGCGCGGCGCGACTGGTCGCAGCGCGACCAGTTCCACCAGACTGGTCGCGTCGTCGCCGCTCCTTTTTTGCAGTGACGTCTCCCGCGTGAACATTTCTACTCGCCGCACCACATGAGCCAGACCATCGAATATCTGCAATCGGAGTCCGCCGAGGGCGGCATTGAAATCGGGTTGCTCGTCAACTACCTGCTCTACGATTCCATCAAGGCCGGCGCGAGCGACATCCATATTGAGCCGTGGGAGAGCACGCTCGTCGTGCGCATCCGCCTGAGCGGCGTGCTCACGGAACTCGTCCATCTCCCGCTCGAACTCATGGAGAAAATTTCCGGGCGCTTCAAAGTCATGGCCGACCTCGTGAGCTACGAGAAAGGTCTGCCGCAGGAAGGCCATGCTTCTGCGGGGCCGGAACTCGGCGGCGTGGAACTGCGCATCTCCGTCTTTCCCACCGTGCGCGGCGAGAAGATCGTCGTGCGCCTCTTCGACCCGAGCAACCGCAGCTTCGATCTCGCGGCGCTGGGCTTTGATGAAGAAACTTCCGCCACCTTCCTCAAACTGCTCTCGCGTCCGAGCGGCTTGATTCTCCTCACCGGCCCGACTGGCTCCGGCAAGACCACGGCGATTTACTCTGCGCTCTATCACATCGTGCAACGCTCGGGCGTGACCATGAGCATCGCCACGGTGGAAGACCCCGTGGAGTTCAACCTCCCGATGATTAGCCAGGCGCAGATCAACACGTCGCAGGAATTCACCTACCCGAAGGCGCTGCGCTCGCTCATGCGGCAAGACCCGCAGGTCATCATGGTCGGCGAAATTCGCGACCCCGAGACCGCGGCCATCGCGGTGCAGGCGGGACTCACCGGGCATCTGGTCATCAGCACCATTCACAGCGGCATCGCGGTGGGCGTGTTCGCGCGGCTCATCAACATGGACATCGAGCCGTTCCTGCTCGCGTCCAGCCTCATCGGCGTGCTGGGCATCCGGCTCATTCGCAAGAACTGCACCTACTGCGCGCAACCGTACGAGCCGGCGGAAGGCCTGCTGAAACTCGTGCCGCCAGAGGCGCTGCCCACGGCGCAATTCCGCAAAGGCACCGGCTGCAAGGAATGCCTGGACACCGGCTACCACGGCCGCACCGCGATCACGGAACTGCTCGTGGTGGATGAAGTCTTCCGCGACGCGGTGCTGCAAAAGCTCCCGACGCGCCAGCTTCAGCAGGTCGCGGTGCAGCAAGGCATGTTGACCATGTGGCAGAACGGCCTGAACCGTGCGCTCTCCGGGCAGACGACGCTGGAGGAAGTGCTGAGAGTGGTGGCGGTGGAGCAGGTGTGAGCCAAATGAAAACTAACAAACTTCTCTTCATCGTTTTCCTTTGCACCGCCCGGCTTGGTGTTGCTGCCGACATTCCGCAGGCGATGCTCAACTATTTGGAGTTGGGCCACATTCCAATTCTTACCACTGAGTCCCAGGCGGAACCCGCCAGCACAAACTTTGGATTCACAGTCGAAATGATCGTTCCGGAGTTGCAAGGCAAAGAGATGAATTTGGCTTCGTCTGTGACCAGAATTGAAACCGCTGGTCGTTTCGCTTGTTCCATCACCACCACGAATGGCCTGCCCTTCAGTTACATGGCTGACAACCTGTGGGTCGGGTTTCTCGACCGCGCGAGGCCAGGTATTTTGGTTTACCTCACCAATGGAAATGCAGGGTGGGGCTTGCGAGGCGGCACGAACGATACATCGGGAGTTGATTTCGATTTCTTCTTCAATGACCGGTTAAAAGAACCATCCATTTATTTGAACATCGCCAGAGTCTTTCGCCCTGATTACTGGCGTCAGACGCCAGCCTATGACGCAACGCGGCGCGAATTTAGGATCGAGAGCAAGAACGGCAAGACCAAGACGACCGTCCAACTGAGCACGGACAAAAGTGATGTGTTCGGCATCCAAGAATTCCGGATCGGAAGCACAATTCAGATGCGCATCCATGACATCAAATCGAAACTGCTGACCAATTCCTTGCCGCAACTCTCGGCGAAGGATTTCGACCGGGCAGTTTACTGGGCTGGAGAAGCCACGCTCCCGACAACTATTCCGCTCGGCTTTCCGAAGGATGAAAAAGAACGCGAGGCGTCGTTGAAAATGGTGAAAGTTTTAACACCAGCCAAACAGCAGAAGTAACGCGGGCGAATTCACCGAAACCCTGCGTGGGCCAGTGCCAGCCATCCCTTGCGTCCCCGCACGGCGCGGTGAGGACACCGCGCCCTA
>JANNGC010000122.1:0-3839 GCA_031380445.1 Pedosphaera sp. | reverse complement strand
ACCACGCTGCCTGAACTTCGCACGTTGCTGCGGGCTGGAAAGCCCGCGCTCCTTCCATCTCCGCGCTTTACCGAACGCAAACTTCCCCTTCACACTCGCGCCCATGCTCCCGCTGGAGTCGTGCAAACTGTTCAGCGCTCTCGCGCCCGAGGATCTCGCGGCGCTCAAGGGCGTGGTGCGTGAACAGTCGTACGCGGGCGGCACGGAAATTTTCAAAGAAGGCGACGCGGGCGACGCGCTCTACGCGGTGAAGAACGGCAGCGTGCTCATCACCGCCGTCATGGGCAAAGGCGAGCGCCAGACCCTCTCGCGCGTGCCGCCGGGCGAAGTCTTCGGCGAACTCGCCATCATTGACAACCAGCCGCGCTCCGCCACCGCGCTCGCTGAAGTGGAGACGACGCTTTACGTGGTGCCGCGCGACGCGATGATCGAGCTGCTCACCAATTCGCCGCAATTTTCCTTCAGCATGATGCGCGAGATCACGAACCGTTTGCGCGAGTTCAACCGGCAATACATCCGCCAGGTCTTGCAGGCGGAACGCATGGCGCTCGTGGGCCGGTTCGCCAGTTCCATCGTTCACGATCTCAAGAATCCGCTGACCATCATCGGCATCGCGGCGGACATGGCGTGCGGGCCGGACATGCCGGCCAGCGCGCGGCAGATCGCGCAGAAGCGCATCCAGAAACAGGTCGAGCGCATCAGCAACATGGTGTCGGACATCCTGGAGTTCACGCGCGGCGGCGGCGCGGTCGCGCCCACGACCACGGTGCTCGAATACGCGGAATTCGCCCGGCCCGTCATCGAAGAAATCAGCCGCGAGATTTCGCCGAAAGGCGTGGCCGTGGAACTGATGACCTCCGTGCCGCTGGCGAAAGTGCCGGTCAATCCGCGCCGTCTCACCCGCGTGTTCTACAATCTGATGTTCAACGCGGTGGATGAAATGCCCGAGGGCGGCAAAATCAAAATGCACTTCCGCGTCGAGGGCGCGGAACTGATCACCGAGTTCGAGGACACGGGCGGCGGCATCGCGCCGGAGATGTTGAACAAGCTGTTCGAGGCGTTTGAAACTTTCGGCAAGGCGCGCGGCACGGGACTCGGCCTGAGCATCGCGAAGCGCATCGTCGAGGAGCATCGCGGGCGCATCTACGCGCGCAACGTGCCGGGCGGCGGCGCGCTGTTTGGTTTTACTTTGCCGTTAGCGGGGGCGGTGTGATGCGGCGGCGTGAGTTGAAGGATGAAGGTCGCAAGTGGCAGGTGATCTGCGCGCCTCAAACCTTCAACCTTCAACCTTCAACCTTCAACTTGCGCCCGTGAATCGCATCCGGCTGCTCCCTGAACACGTCGCGAACCAGATCGCTGCGGGCGAAGTCGTCGAGCGTCCGGCCAGCGTCGTGAAGGAACTCGTCGAGAACTCGCTCGATGCCGAGGCGCGGCGCATCACCGTGGAGATTCAATCGGGCGGACGTTCGCTCATCCGCATCACCGACGACGGCTTCGGCATGAGCCGCGACGACGCCCTGCTCTGCCTCGAACGCCACGCCACCAGCAAGATTCAGCGCGCGGAAGATTTGCACGGCATCAGCACGATGGGCTTTCGCGGCGAAGCGCTGCCGAGCATCGCGAGCGTCAGCCGCTTCAGTCTCACCACGCGCGAGCGCGACAGCGATTCGCCGGAAGGCACGCAGGTCATCATCAATGGCGGCAAGATCGTGGAGGTGAAAGCGGCGGGCGGCGCGACCGGCACGAGCATCGAGGCGCGCTCGCTGTTCTTCAATCTGCCCGCGCGGAGGAAGTTTCTGCGCGCCGAAGAAACGGAAGCGGCGCACATCCAGCATTACATTTCACTCGCCGCGCTGGCGCATCCCGAGGTCGCATTCACGTTCGTGAAAGATGGCCGCACCATCTGGCAGTTGTCCTCGATCAAGAACGACGACGCACCCATTGCGGCGCTGCGCGAGCGGATGCGGCAATTGTCCGGCACGCTGCCGTCGCTCATCGAGGTGGAGGTCAGCGAGCAACTACCCGAACGCTTCACGAGCGACGCCACCGACCAACTCGAAACTTCAAACTCGAAACTTCAGGTTCGCCTGTGGGGTTTGATCGGCGCGCCCGGAGTGGCGCGTTCGACGCGCGAGGATCAGCACCTGTTCGTGAACCGCCGCCCGGTGGAAAATCGTGGCATCAACCACGCGCTCATCGAGGGCTACCACACCGCGCTGATGAAGGGCCGTTTCCCCGTCTGCTGCCTGTTCCTCGAAATCAATCCGGCGGCGGTGGATGTGAACATTCATCCTGCGAAACGTGAGGTGAAGTTTCGTGACGAGCGCGCGGTGCGGGGATTTGTTGCGCGTGCCGTACGGGATGCGCTGCTCGGTTACCACAGCGCGAGCGCGCCACGTCCCGCCGCGCCGGCGCTGCCGCCGGTCGAGTGGTTGTCCGCGAAGCGTCCCGCGCTCGGTGTGGATCAGGATGTCGTGTCGCGCGAACCGGCGTTGCCGGGATTTCCAGCGCCTGTCGCGGACCTTGGAGCGCCGATTTCCAAATCGGCGCGTGCCGAAGCTCCAGTCCGCGCCGATTTGGAAATCGGCGCTCCGCCCGCTTCCGCCGTTCCTGCTGCGGTCGTGCGCCCGTGGACGCCTCACCCCGCACTGCTCGCCCCTCACTCTTCGCCGACCCCGCTGCTCTCCGTCCCGCTCCGTCTCGTCGGCGTCATTGGCCGACTCTACGTCGTGCTGGAATCGGATCGCGGCCTGGTGCTGCTCGACCAGCACGCGGCGCACGAACGGATTTTGTTCGAGCAAATGCTCACGCGCCTGGAGCGCAACGAGATCACCGCGCAACGATTGTTGCTCCCGGAAACGATTGAACTCGCCCCGCGCGATGCGGCCTTCTTGCGCGGCGTGCTGCCCGTACTCACGCGCCTCGGCGTGGGCCTGAGCGAGTTTGGCGAGCGCACGTTCCTGCTCGATGCGCTGCCGCCGATGGTCAAGGCACCCGACGCACGCGGCTTCGTCATCACGCTGGTGGATGAACTCAAGGCGGCGGGCGAGGGCGTGAACCCGCTGCGCCTCGGCGAGCACGTCATTGCCAAGACGGTCTGCCGCCACGCGGTGAAGGCGAACGATCCGCTCACCGGGCCGGAGCTGGAGAATCTCGTCAACGACCTGCGCCACTGCGCCATGCCCTACACCTGTCCGCACGGACGCCCCACGCTCATCGAGATGAACTTCCGCGAGCTGGAGAAAAAATTCGGCCGGGCGCAGTAGCTTCGGAGCGCGGACCGCCGAGTCCGCGCGTTGATGATATTGAGCCGTGTAAAAGCCCCGCTCTCGATCTCCTCCACGGATCACTGGCCGGTCTGGCGCGCAAGATTGTTCCATGCACACGCCGACTCGGCGGTCCGCGCTCCAACCGTCAGTTCCCCTTCAACGCGCTGCCGAGCAGATGCCCGAGCCACACGGCGATCAGGCACAGCGTCACGGAGAGCAGCACATTGCCACCAGCGTGGAGCAACTGGCCGGCACGAATCAGTTCCAGCGTCTGAATGCTGAACGCGGAGAACGTCGTGTAGCCGCCGCAGAGGCCGACAATGAAGAACTGGCGGAATGAATCCGTGCCCGCGACACGTCCACCCGGCGCGCTCAGGCCCGCCAGCACGCCGATTAGAAATGATCCTGTGACGTTCACGAACAGCGTGCCCCACGGCAGCGTCGTGCCGAGGCGCTGCGTGATGGCATTCGACATCCAGAAACGCATCACACTTCCGAGTGCGCCACCGAGTGCGAACCAGTGGTAGGTCATGCGTGGTGCGGGGAAAAGCGGCGCTGAAGCGACCGCAC
>JANNGC010000301.1:0-2396 GCA_031380445.1 Pedosphaera sp. | reverse complement strand
ATCACCTTGTCCCACTGAAACGCCGGGCCGGGATCAGTCTTGTTCTTCTGGATGTGGTAGTGGCCGAGCACGCCTTGGAAATTTTCCAGGTCAGCTTCGGGCAGCTTGCTGGTGACGAGCCGGCCGTCCACCCCGCGCGGGTAGTCGCAATTCATCGTGGGAAAAATTTTACACAACGCCGCCGTGAGATGCGTGAGTGCGCGATACTGCTCCGGCGTGAAATCGTATTGATGCAGCTTCTGCCCTTGCACCTCGCCCGTGATCAACTCAGACCGCGCGGGGCGTCCGATGAAGTTCGTCGTGCGCAGGCCGCCGTCGCCGAGGCGCGCGGGGATTTTGATTTGCACCTGGCCGTTCGTGTCGCGCTCATACCATTGGCGGAGCGCCTCGGCGTTGGTCGAGGCATAGGCGCCGATGTTCGCAACCTCGATGCCGACGGAACGCGTGTTCGAGGACGTGGCGTGCCACGCGCGCTCCTTCGCATCGAGCGTCTGGTAAATCGTGCCATCAAGATCGAGCAGGAAGTGAACGCTCAGGTCGCGCCCGTCGTGCAAAACCTTAAAGCACTGGCGCGCGGTGCCGGCCACGTCGAAGTGAATCACAAATTGGTCCACGACTTCCTGAAGCAGCGGCAAATCCCAACCACCGCCGCGCACGCGCTCAATCTGTTCGTCGGTCAGCGTGTGTTGGCGCAGCCCGTAACGGTTCGGCGTCTTCAGCGCCGCCACCGCCACCTGCGACGTGGCCCACGATGATTGATCGTACGGCGCAAAGCGGCGTTCGACGCGATAGGCATCGTAGCCGTCGGGATCCATCCAGGTGATGACGCGGGTGCCGGTGTGAACGAACTGGCCGGCCACCACAATCTCATCGCCGAGACGCGGCGCGAGGCTGCCGGGGCGCGGTGCAGATTTCCGACTCACGCAACCGGTGACTAACACGATGAGGACGAGGCTTACGGCCAGCGAAAGACGGGCAACGGCATGACCAGGCCGGAGCGCGGACCGCCGAGTCCGCGTGTTCATGATGTCGTCGAAGAATTCATGCCGGACAGGGCTTGGGTTCGCGCGGACTCGGCGGTCCGCGCTCCGAACCGCCACGGCGTCCGTGATGAATTTAAGATTCATACGGCAATCGGCGCTTTGATCCCCGGATGCGGGTCGTAGCCTTCGAGCGTGAAGTCGGCGAACTGGAAGTCGTGGATGTTTTTCACGGCGGGATTCAGGCGCATCACGGGCAACGGGCGCGGCTCGCGGGTGAGTTGCAACTTCGCCTGCTCCAGATGATTCGCGTAGAGATGCAAATCGCCGAACGTGTGGACGAACGTGCCGGGCTTCAGGCCGGTGACTTGCGCGACCATCAGTGTGAGCAGGGCGTAGCTCGCAATGTTGAAAGGCACGCCGAGAAACAAATCCGCGCTGCGCTGGTAGAGCTGGCAACTCAGTTCGCCGTCCTGCACGAAGAACTGGAACATGGTGTGGCACGGCGGCAGCGCCATCGTTTCAATTTCGCCGACGTTCCACGCGCTGACGATCAGGCGGCGGCTGTCGGGAGTTTTCTGAATCTGCTCGATGACGCGGTCGATCTGGTTGATGGAGCGTCCGTCCGCGGTGCGCCAGTCGCACCATTGCGCGCCATAGACACGGCCGAGGTTGCCCTGCTCGTCGGCCCATTCGTCCCAAATGGTCACACCGTTTTCGTTGAGCCACTTCACGTTCGTGTCGCCGCGCAGGAACCAGAGCAGTTCGTAGAGGATGGATTTGAGATGAAGCTTCTTCGTCGTGAGCAGCGGGAAGGTGGGCGCGAGCGGGAAGCGGGCCTGCGCGCCGAACACGGAGAAGGTGCCGGTGCCGGTGCGGTCGGCCTTGAACTTGCCCTGCTCCAGAACCAGCCGCAGCAGTTGGTGATATTGAATCATACGTTTCGCCGTCGCGGGTGGGTGGAAGATGCAATGAAGGCGTGACCGCGCCAAGAAAAACTCCCGGCAGAACAGGATCCAAACCTCAAGACCCAGATCTCAACCCCCACAGAAGCCTCAAGCGCCAAGCTTCAAACCGGCTTTGCTGGCGACTCGTCCGGCTTGGCGCCGGGGTCTTGGGGGTTTTCTGGGGTTTGGGGTTTGGGGTTTGCGGTTTTCGCTCCCGGCTCGCGGGTCTTCGCGAACGGCACCTTGGTCAGTTCATGTTTGACCGCGAGTTCGTCGAGGAACGCGACGATGAGCCGTTGCAGGGTGCGCTTCTCACTCTCCAGGTAGAGGCCGAGCAAGGGCAGCGTGAGCAGCAGCATCCACAGCCACGGCAGCGTGGAAACAACAATGCCGATGAGCAGCAGTTCGAGTCCGCAAGCCGACCAGAACAGCACCTTGGCCAGGAGCGACCAGCCGGAATTGAGGCGGC
>JANNGC010000074.1:0-1797 GCA_031380445.1 Pedosphaera sp. | reverse complement strand
ACAAAACCAGCGTCAGGAAAGTGGAACTGATAATGCCGCCAATGACAACGGTCGCGAGCGGTCGCTGCACTTCCGCGCCCGCGCCGGTGGCAATCGCCATCGGGACGAAGCCCAGGCTGGCGACGGCGGCGGTCATCAGCACCGGACGCAGGCGCGTGAGCGAACCTTCGATGACGGCGGTGAGCAGGTCTTTGCCCTCTTCGCGGAGTTGGTTGAAGTAGGCGACCAGCACCATGCCGTTGAGCACGGCCACACCGGTCAGGGCGATGAAGCCCACCGCCGCCGTGATGCTGAAGGGCATTCCCCGTAGCCACAGCGCCGCCACGCCACCGGTCACGGCGAGCGGAATTCCGGAATACACCAGCAGAGCCTGGCGCAGTGAACCGAACGCGAGGAAGATGAGCACGAAGATGAGCACAAGCGCCGACGGCACCACGACGGCGAGCCTTGCGCGGGCCTCGACGAGGTTCTCGAACTGCCCGCCGAACTCGACGAAGTAGCCGTCGGGCATTTTCACCTGCTCGTGGATGCTTTGCTCCGCCGTGCGAACGAAGCCCTCCATGTCGCGGGTCTTGAGGTTGATCATCAGCGCGGCGCGGCGCTGGCCGTTGTCGCGCTGGATCGGCTCCACGTTGCGCACGGTGGCAAACTCAACCGCGCTGCCGAGTGGGAGCAGGCCGCTCTCACCGACGCGCAAGGGCAGTTGCTTGATCTGCGCGTCGTCGGCGCGCAGCTCCTCCGGCATCCGCACCACAATGTCGAAGCGGCGGTTGCCCTCGACGATCTGGCCGACTTCCTGCCCGGCGAGCGCCGCGTGGACCGCGTTGTTGACCTCGCCGGACTGGAGGTTGTGACGCTGGAGCACGTCGCGGCGAACGTTGATCTGCAACTGCGGCGTGCGGCCGTCGGTCTCGTATTCCACCTGGGCCGCGCCGGGGGTCTTCTCCAGCACGGCCTTGACCTGGCCGGCGAGTTTTTCGAGCAGGTCGTAGTCGTCGCCGAAGATTTTCACGGCGAGCTCGGCCTTGGTGCCTTCGAGCATTTCGTTGGCGCGCATCTCGATGGGCTGGGCGAAGAGAAGGTCGTAGGCCGGGTTGATCTTCTTGAGTGCGGCCTCGATCTGCTCGCGCAATTCCGCCTTGTTCGCGGGCCGGCCAGCCGTCTTGGGCCATTCCTTCATCGGCTGGTAGAAGATGTAAACGTCGCTTTCGTTTGGTGGCATCGGATCGGTGGCGATGTCGCTGGTGCCGATGCGGGTGAAGATGCGGGTGATTTCTGGAAACGCGGCGCGCAGCTTTTCCGACACCTCGATGTCGGTGCGAAGCGATTCCTCCATGCTCATGCCGACGGGCTTGTAGAGCATGGCGGTGATGGAGCCTTCATCGAGCTTGGGCACGAACTCCGCACCGAGCCGGGTGTAGAGCCAGAGCGATCCGGCAAACAGGACGACGGCGGACAGAACCACGAGCCAGCGCAGTTTGAGCGCTGCATGGAGCGTCGGCTCGTAGAGGCGCTTGGCGAAACGGATGAGGAAATTGTCGCCCTCGTGAATGTTCCCGCGCAGAAGGAGCGAGCAGAGCGCGGGCATCAGCGTGAGCGCCAGCACCAGCGCGCCGCCCAGTGCGAGTATCACGGCCAGCGCCATCGGGTGGAACATTTTCCCCTCGATGCCCGTCAGTGCAAGGATGGGGACGTACACCACCGCGATGATGAGCACACCGAAGAACATCGGGCTGCCGACCTGCTTGCTTGCATCGAGGACGACAGGCGCGCGTTCCTCGGCCGTCAGTGGGCGGC
>JANNGC010000020.1:0-1733 GCA_031380445.1 Pedosphaera sp. | reverse complement strand
CCTGCCGAACGCGCTCTTTGGATTGTGAAGTTAGGAATTTGTTTGGGATTTGGGATTTGGGATTTGAATTTTCCCCGACTGCGGCATGACCACGATCGCCTCCACCCTCGCCGCCGTCTCCGACTTCACCGTGAAGCGCCTCCGCCACGTCGAAGTGCGCTCGCGCCTCGTCTCGCAGGAACTCATGTCGGGCCAGTGCGATTCGATCTTCAAGGGGCGCGGCATGGATTTCGTGGACGTGCGCGAATACACGCCGGGCGACGACGTGCGGCGCATTGATTGGAACGTGAGCGCGCGCCTGCGCAAGACCTTCATCAAACGTCATGTCGAGGAGCGCGAACTGACCGTCGTGCTGCTCGTGGACCTGAGCGCGAGCGGACATTTCGGAACCAGCGGCCTGACCAAGCGCGAACTCGCCGCCGAACTGGCTGGCACGCTGGCCATGAGCGCCATTCGCAACAACGACCGCGTGGGCCTGATTCTCTTCACCGGCGAAGTGGAGCACTACCTGCCGCCGCGCAAGACGCGTCAGCATGTGCAACGTCTGCTCCGCGATTTGCTCACGCACACACCACGCGGCAGCGGCACGAGCGTGGGCAAGGCCTTGGAGTTCGCCGCCCGCGTCACGCACCGGCCTGCGCTGATGTTCCTGCTCTCGGATTTTCACGACGCTGGCTACGAGTCCGCGCTCAAGTCCGCCAACCAGCGCCACGACCTGCTCGCGTTCCAAATGATTGACCCGCGCGAGCAGCACATCCCGGATGTCGGCCTCGCCATCGTCGAAGACGCAGAGACCGGCGAGACGCTCGAAGTGGACACCGGCGATCCCGCCGTGCGCGCCGCGTTCGAGCAGGCGGCGGTGCAGCGTCAGGAAAGTCTCCGCGAGTTCTTCCGCCGCTCGCGCATTGGCCATCTGGAGATTGCCACCGACAAACCGTGGGCCAATCCGCTGCGCACCTTCCTCACGCTTCAATCGCGCCGTCGCGTCGCCTGACCATGACCAACGCGTTCATCATCGAAGACCTGACGCTCGTGCCCGTGCCGGTGTGGTGGCAGAGTCCGTGGTTCATCGCCTTGGTGGTGCTCGTGCTCGCGGTAGCAGGATTTTTCGCGCGGCGCTGGTGGAAGAATCGTCCGCAGCCCGCGCCCATCGCGCCGACGATGCCACCCGGTCCGCCGCCGCATCTCGAAGCGCTGCGCCGTCTCGCTGAACTTCGCGCACGCCATGCCACGCTCGACGCCTACGCCGTGGGCATCGACTGCTCGGACATTCTCCGCACCTACATCGAAGCTCGCTTCGCATTGCCCATTCGTTATCAGACCACACGCGAGTTTCTCGGGGCCGCGCAGGCCGCGCCGGAGTTGAGCGCTGAAGCACAGGCACAACTCGGCGAGTTCTTGAAGTTTTTTGATCAGTTGAAATTCGCCCGCGCGAACGCGCCCGCGGAGCAAACGCTCGCGACGA
This sequence comes from Pedosphaera sp., assembly GCA_031380445.1. GTDB lineage: Bacteria > Verrucomicrobiota > Verrucomicrobiia > Limisphaerales > SIBH01 > JANNGC01. The sequence continues at coordinate 268 of JANNGC010000020.1, read as the reverse complement.
TTGATGGCGCGGAACAATTTGTGCGCCGCTGCATCCCGCCGGATCTGGAAGGAGTTAAACCGTGAGCGTCTTGACTGTCCGTACGGTCCGGAGCGCGGCCTTTCCAGTCCGCAGCAACGTGGACGAATTAGGCGGCCTGCATTGTTTTCCAGCTTGCTGCGGACTAGAAAGTCCGCGCTCCGTGCGCGCATGAACTCATCCGACTTTTTCTCTGGCTTCGAGTTCGCCTGGCCTTGGGCGCTGCTGGCGCTGCTCCTGATTCCGTGGC
>JANNGC010000289.1:0-2371 GCA_031380445.1 Pedosphaera sp. | reverse complement strand
CCCAGACCGCGGGAAGGTGCTCCCACGAGAAGCGTACTTGGCAAATAAGGTTCCCAACACGCGGCCTCGGCGGTCCGCGCTCCCTCAAAGCGGCAAGAAGCTCAAGGCACGCCGCCCAGTTCCCGGAGCAGCAGCGCGAGATTCCGTCCCGCCGTCCTCGCCTCCTGCTCGCCGAGCGGGCAGCTTTGATAGTGCGCCCGCAACCGCGCCGGTTCGATGAGTCCCAGCCGGAACAGCGCGCAGCAAATTCAAATCCTTCTCCCGCCCGACCATCAGCTTCACCAGCGCGAGATCATACACGTCGAGCGCGAAGACATTCGTGTAGCCGACCACGAGATGTAGGCGAGATTTCCAGAGGCTGACCGGCGTCGCCGAGTTGCGGTGCGAGCGGCAGCCAGGAACTCGAGCCGATGATGATAATGCGTTCCGGCGCGCACAACGCCGACACGGAATCAATCAGGTGCTTTAGAAATGGTAGGCGCATGAGGGAGCCGCACCACGACGTTCTTCACGGGTCAAGGTTTCGGCAAAGGGCGCAAAATCCCTGAGCCGGGACGACGTCTCGTCACCGGCGCGGAGCAAGTGCAGCAACGCCTCCAACCCAGCCCTCGACTCCTGCGCCCGCAAAATAATCTCCCGCCACTGTTCCAGCCGGTGCGGTGCGGTATGTCCGTTGGCCAGCCAGCGGTCGATGTTCTCCAGCGGGATTCGCAGCAGCGCCGGGTCACGCTCCAGCTTGTCGGCCACCAGTTCGTGCAAGGTCTTCATCGCCGCCCGAAGCTAATCGAAAACGTCGCCGCGTGTCACGGTCGCGGAGCGCATTCAGTAATCCCGCAAGTTCCGGTTCATCGCCGGAGACTGGTACTGGCCCTTCACGCCGGGCGTGTCGAGACGCGGCGGCGCGTCCATTGGCATGGACTGGAGATTGTTCTGCGGCGGGCCGCCGGGCTTCTGGCCGGACTCGCCTGGCCCCGGCTCTTCGCCGTCGCCGGGTTTCTTGCCGCGCTTGGCCATCTTCTGGCGCGCTTCGCCGAGTTCTTTGCCGACTTGCTCGCCCTTCTTCGCCGTCTTCTCGGAGGGCTTCAATCCCTGTAATTCGTTCAACGCCTGCTCCGCGCCTTCGAGCCGCGTGACTTCGCCCTCTGGTGATTCTTCGCCGCCCGGCTTCTTCATCAGCTTGTCGCCGAGCTGTTCGAGGGCCTGTTCCAATTTCTGCTGCGTCTTCTGCGCCTTTTGCGGCAACTGCTTTTGCTGCGGCTGCAACTCGGTGGCCTGCTGAAAATGATCGAGCGCCTCGCTCAACTGCTGCGCCTGCTGCTCCAACTGGGCGTCCTCCGACTGCTTATCCAGCTCATCGCCACGCTGCTCGTGAAGCTGCGCGAGCCGCTGCTTGATCTGCTCCTGCACTTCCTTCGCCATCTGGTGATTCGGCTTTTGTTGCAACGCCTTCTCCGTCAGCTCCAGGCCCATGCGGAGCAGGCCCAGCTTGTCATCAAAGCGCGGCACTTGCGGCTCGATATTTTTGTACGTGAGCGCCTGCATCGCGAGCGCGTTCGCGAGACGCTCGCGCCCGGCGTCGAGTTGTTGCGCGATGTTTTTGTCCTCCGGCTTCAACGCGCTCGCGTCCTCGAGCATGTTCACGCCTTCCTGGATTTGCGGCACGTCCGGCTGCATGACCATCGGCTGGTTGGGCTTGGGCATGACCATGTTGTTCGCCAGCGTCTTGCGCGTGCCTTCCTCGGCCAGTGCTTTCGCCAGCAGGTCTTTCGCTTTCTCCTCGCCCGCCTGCGCTTCCTGAGCCTGCTGGCCTTCGGGCTTCATCTCGTTCGCGTCGTGGAACTGTTCCATCGCGCTGCGAAGTTTCTGGATGCGCGGCTCGGCGGGCTGAGGCTGCTGCTGGCCCTGCTGCAAATTCTCCTGCGCCTTCTTGAGCAGCGTGTCGAGCAACAGCTTGCGCGCCTGCTCGCGGTTCTTGAGCGCGTCCGTGTGCTTCGGATTCTCCTTCAACAGCGCATCGTAGTTCGCGATGGACTGCTTCCACCGCGAGATGGCGACATCGAGATCGTTCGTCCGCGCGTTGAGGCCGAGACGGAAATCCGCATTGCCTTTTTGAAAACGCGCCTTGGCGACCAATGACTTCGAGCGCGCATTCTCCACAATGTCCAAGTCCAGCAATGCCTCCTCGAATCGTCCCTCGGCGTAGGCGGTGATGGCGCTGTTGTAGAGCAGGTGCGGATTCTCGGGCTGCTTCGCCAGTTCCCGATCCAGTTCCGCGCGCACTTCGGCGGCCCGGCCTTGGGAAAGCTTTTGCTGGAGCAACGGCACATCCACACCGGCGAAGGCGGAGGCGGCGAGCAAACAAGAAATGGCC
>JANNGC010000002.1:0-6481 GCA_031380445.1 Pedosphaera sp. | reverse complement strand
GCGCACGAGGAACGGCAGTGACAAGCCCTGCACCACGAGCGTGGCGAGGATGACGCAGAACGCGAGGAAGACCACGAGGTCGCGCTCGGGAAAATTCACCGGCAAGGCCAGCGCCGCCGCCAGCGAGACCACGCCGCGCATGCCGCACCACGAGACGATGGTGATGTGCTGCCACGGCGGCAACGGGTCGTGCGCGCGAATGCTCTTCTTGCAGCGCGCTAGCCACGCCGAGGGGAAAACCCAGAGCGGTCGCACGACAATCACGATCACGCTCGTGATGAACCCGTACCACGCCAGTTCGCCGAGCGAATGGTGACCGAGACCCGCGCGCACTTCCGGCAGTTGCAATCCGATGAGCACGAAGACGATGCAGTTCAGCACAAAGACGAACAAGTCCCACACCGCGCTGGCGCTCAACCGCAGCGAAGCCGAGATCAGCTCCGGTGATTTCCAGCCGCCGTACAGTCCCGCCGTCACCGCCGCCAGCACGCCGGAAACGTGCAGTCGCTCCGCCGGCAGATACGCCACGTACGGCACCAGCAGCGAGAGCGTGATGAGCAGCAACTCATCTTTCAGCCAGCGCACGAGCCGCTCAAACACCAGACCCACGACGAGTCCCAACACCACGCCGCCCACCACGACCCAGACAAATTCCAACCCCGCCTTGCCAATTGAAAATGTTCCCGACGCCGTCGCCGCCACCGCGAAGCGCAGCGCCACCAGCCCCGTCGCGTCATTCACCAGACTCTCGCCTTCGAGGATCACGACGATGCGTTTCGGCAGCCCGATGCGCTTGGCAATCGAAGTTGCCGCCACGGCGTCCGGCGGAGAGACAATCGCCCCGAGCGCGAACGCCGCCGCGAGCGGAATCTCCGGGATGAGCGCGTGAACCGCGAACCCCACCGCCACCGTGGTGAACAGCACCAGCCCGACCGCGAGCAGAAAAACCGGGCGGGCGTTTGCCCGCAAATCATGCACCGACGTGAACCACGCCGCCGCGAAAAGCAGCGGCGGCAGGAACACAAGAAAGATGATGTCCGGCTCAATCCGCACCGGCGGCAGTCCCGGAATCAAACTGATGCCCAGGCCACCCAGCACCAGCGCGATGGGGTACGGAATCTTGATCCGCCGCCCCAGCAGCACCACGCCGATGACCACGGCCATGAGCAAGACCATTGCTTCCACGGGCTTCATGCGGGAGAACAACCATTCATTTTCCCGGTGAGGTTAGGGAGTTGGAATCCCAGCGTCGAGCCGGTGAAAGGGCAGGCCATGCCAAAATTTTAACTGCGAAATACGCGAACCACGCGAAATAGAAAAAAGTTTTAGGGCCAGGGAAACGCTGATTAAGCACCGCAGAGTCGGGAAGGCCGCAGAGCAACGCCTGCAAAATCAAATCTCTGCGCTCTTCCCGTCTCTGCGGTGTTGAATTATTCAGCGCTTCCCTAGGCACTTCATTCCCTCGCACCCCAAAGGGGAACTTGAGACAGGAAAATAGAGGACAAGAAAATGAAACCCCCATTTTTTGTCCTCCATTTTCCTGTCCCTGAGCCGTGGCCCTTCGTTTCCGCGCCTCGCGCGCGACCGAGGGGAATCAAGTGCCTAGCCCTAAAAAGTTTTGGCGTGGTTCGCGTCTTTCGCGGTTAGACAATTCAAACTGGATCGCAACAAAACGCCAGCTACTCCGCCCGCCGGTTGCCCAGCCCGGTGATGGCGTTGGTCGGCACGCTCGGATCGAACTGCCAAGGCACTTTGACCTGACGAAAATCATTTTCCTCCACACGCACCGCGCGACTGCCTGCCCCTGCTTGCAGGAAAACTCCCGTGCCTTCCGGCGCGGTCGCGCGGGTAACGCGGGCGTTGGTCACGTTGAGGAATTTCACCGCCGCAGCGTCGCTCTCCGGCCACGCCTGCCGCCCGGTGAAGCCGTTGAGTTCGAGGCCGTCCACGGAGTCGAAGGTCAGCGCACTCTGCCAGTTTTTCAGCAGCGGCTTTTCCCAGGTCACGCTCACGTCCTTCAGTTTGAGGTTGCGCGCGTAACGGAAGTTGATCGCGTTGGTCGCCGCGTCGTACGGCGCGCGGGGATCGGTGGCGAGCGTCAGCCGCACGTTCTCGAAGGTGATTCCGTCGAGCCAGCGTTCGGGGTGGCCGGCGACGGGGGAACTCCCCTGCCCGTGCGCGACAACATTGCGGATGGTCACGTTGCGAATGAGGCCCGGCGGCGGCTCGTCGGGCCGGACGGGCTGGCGGTTCCATTCGCTGTGCCGTCCGGTGCGGAAATGAAACGGCTGGCCGTCGCCCGCCCAGAACCAGTCGAAGCGGTGGCAGTGAATCGTCAGGTTCGACAGCACCACGTCGCTGATCTCGCCGCCGAAGATGGTGTAAAACACGAGGCCGCGATTCACATTCGTCAGCACGCAGTCGCGCACGGTGATGTTGCGGATGCCCGCACGATTGCCTTCGCTGAACTTGATCCCGGCGGACGCGGACGAGAGGCGGCAGTTTGACACCGTGATGTTTTCACACTTCCGCGCCGCCCCCCAGTATTCCGTCGAGATGAAAATGATGCAGTCGTCGCCGGTCTCGATGGTGCAGTTCTCAATTTGAATGTCGCGACAGCCGTCCAGGTCAATGCCGTCCGCCCACACCGCGTCGCGCAGGCTGGTGTAAATGTAGAGACCGTCGAAGCGCGCCCGCTCGCAGCCATACAGCGCAATGGTCCAGCTCGGCGAATGCAGCCACTTCAGTCCCGTGACGTTCACGTTTTTGCACTCGCTGAGAAATAGCAGATGGGGAAACACTTTGCGCTGCGGCAGTCCCACGGGGAACGAGCGGCGAATGGATTTGCCCGCTGCCAGCATCCGGTCCTTGTGATCGAAGGAGTGCTCCACGTCATCGTCGCGCCATTCGTATTCCGCCTGGCCGTCGAGCGTGCCGGCGCCGGTGATGGTCACGTCTTCCAGATTTTTTCCGGTGAGCAATGCGGCAGTGGAAGCAATGGTTCCGTACTCGTAAGCCGTCTCGTTCGTGGAAGCGAAGAGCGTCGCGTCCGCCGCGATCTCGAAGCGCACCTTGCTCCGCAAGTGCAGCGTGCCCGAAGTGTATTCGCCACGCGGCAACAGCACCGTGCCGCCGCCTGCCGTCGCGCAGGCTTCAATCGTTTTCTGAATCGCGGCGCGCGCGTCGTCCGCCTTCCGTCCGGTCGCGCCGAAGTCCTTCACATTGAAAACGGCGGCGGACGCGACACTCACGGCCAGCCCCGCGCACGCCAGCGCCAGCCAGCCGCGAGGAAGAAAAACATTTCGGCGCGGGATGATGGACATGGGCCAAGTGTGGGCAGCCACCGCCAGCAGGGCGAGCGTTTCCTGATGGCGAACCGGGGCGCGGCGTTCACGCCGCTTCATTGTCCAAACAATCCGTTGGCTTCGAACACCAAACAGTTGTCCACAGTGAAGCGGCATAAATGCCGCGCCCCTCGTCGCACCGGCCTCCGCGTCGCACTTCACACCTCTTTCATCTGCACGGCTCCGGCTAAGGCAACGCGATGGTTGAACATTCCCCGTGGTTCCAACCACACTCGGCTCATGGCCTGGTCAAAGAAACGAATCTTGCTGCTGGTCTTGCTGCTCGTGTTCCTCGTGAACAGCGTGCTGCTCACCGCGTTCTGGCTTCTTCGCCAGCGTCTCGTCCCGGTGCCGGCCCGAAAGGCGGACGTGCCGGGACTGGTCGCGTACGAACCATTTGCCTACGAGGTCAGCGAAGCCGTGCCGGGCGCGAACGGCGGACAAGGGTTCGGCGGCGCGTGGGAGCCGGGCGGTTTCAACGCGAGAAAATCCGATGTGTTCAGCCTGCAACCCGGCGGCCTGAGTTTTTCCAACTTGGCTGTCTCGGGAAAAAATCATCTTCGCATCGAGGCACCGGCCGAGGGCGACTCGTCCATTTGCGGCGTGGGCCGGCTGCTCGGTGCAGACCTCGCGGTGCCGGGCACGGTGCATTACCTGAGCTTCCTCGGCCGGTCTGACGCCGAGGGCGGCTACGGCGTGGTGGTCGTGGGCACGGGCGCAGGACGCGAACTGTCCATCGGGCGCTCCAGTTCGCAGGCCGCGTGTCAAATGTCGCAACGCGGCGGGGCCGGACGGATTTTCTCGAAAGTAAATGTGGCACTCGGCGAAACGGTTTTCCTCGTGGTGAAAATGGAATTCGCCGACGGCCCGGATCGCTTCACCCTCTTCGTCAATCCCGCGCCTGGCCAGCCTGAGCCGGAGAGCGATGTGGTCAAAGAAGACATGGACCTTGCCGCCGCCACGCACCTCTTCCTCTACTCCCGCGCCGCCTGGAGCGTGGACGAACTCCGCCTGGGCCAGACGTGGGCGTCGGTGACGCCGGCGCGGTGACTCGAAGCGAGGAATTTGATTTGGGGAGACCGCTACGCAGGCCGCTCCTCCACCGCCACCACCAGATTCTCCATGATGTAGTCCTTCCGCTCGGGCGTGTTCTTGCCCATGTAGAAGGAAGGGATTTGCTGGCTGTCCATCCCACCACTGCGGGACGCATATTCCACCGGCGTTCAAACAGCTTGCCTTGTTTCGGCTGCGGAATACTTTCAAACGCATGGCACTCTTGAATCTCGACATGGCCGAAGAGGCGCTGTCGCTCTCGCCTGCCGAACGCGCGGGCCTGGCGAAACTGCTGATCCAGAGCCTCGAAGATGACCCGCGCACGGATGCTGAAATCAAGGACGACCTGACCCGGCGGCTCAAGGATTTGATCTCCGGTCAGGATTCGGGCCTGACGTTTTCAGAAATTTTCGGCAGCCCGCAGTGAAAGCAATTTTCAGCCGGCAGTTTCGCGATGATCTGGACCGCGAGGAAGCCAAGTACCGTGAGATTTCCGACCGGCTGGCCGGGGCCTTCCACGAACGTGTCGCGGGGCAGACGCGCGAGATCATTCGTTGGAGCGGCGGCGATCACACAGGGCCGCATGGCTTTCCCTGCCGCCGGGCCAAGCCGTTCCCTTTCTACATCTACTACCAGATTCAGGGTGACACGATTTACTTCCTCGGCCTGGTCCACGAACGCCGACATCCCGATTTCTTGAAGAAGCTGGTGGCAACACGCCAGCGCAAGCCGGAGCGATGAAGACCAGCGCTGCACATGTCGGAGCTCGGAGCTTCCTTGGAGTTTGGGATTTGGACTTTCGCGCCACGCCTCACTCCTCCACCGCCACCACCAAGTTTTCCATGATGTAATCCTTCCGCTCGGGCGTGTTCTTGCCCATGTAGAAGGAGAGAATCTGCGCGCTGTCCACCTTGGGCGCGTATTCCACGCGGCTCACCCGCGGCCCGTCACAACAGTTCTCGCAACTGGTCTTTGGTCAGGCCGGTCTGGTTGAGGATGTCGCTCAGGGTGCCGGGACGAATTTCGCGGTGCATCGGAACAATGGTGCGCCAGTATCCGTCCGCAGTGCGCTTTTCGAGAGAAACGTGACTGCCTTTCTGCCGCAGGATCACGAAGCCGGCGCGTTGCAGTGCGCGGAGCAACTGGCGACCGGAAATGGCAGGCAGGTGTCGGCTCATGCCGCGACTTCCATGCTGGTGAGGTAAACTTCCCTGGCGGGCTTCCCGTTCTTGTCGCCCCAGGTCTCGATATACAGCTCGACTGCTTCCTGAAGGTTTTTCTTCGCGGCGGCGAGCGTCTTGCCTTGCGTGGTGACTGGCAAATCAAGGCAGCGCGCGATGAACCAACCGCCATCGCTCTGGAAGACCGCATGGATTGTTCGCATGGCGTCACTGTGCCGCGACTTGCCCGCCGTGGCAATCTTCGCGTTGGAGCCTCGTTACCTCGACTTCGACATGGAAAATAAGTTGAACTCGCGCAGCTCATCCCTCCAATTCCGTGCGTTCTCTCGCGGCTATTCCTCCACCGCCACCACGAGATTCTCCATGATGTAATCCTTCCGCTCGGGCGTGTTCTTGCCCATGTAGAAGGAGAGAATCTGCGCGCTGTCCACCTTGGGCGCGTATTCCACGCGGCTCACGCGCATGTCTTTGCCGATGAACTGCTTGAACTCCGCCGGGGAAATTTCGCCCAAACCTTTGAAGCGCGTGATCTCCGGCTTGCCGCCGAGCTTCGCTGAAGCCGCGTCGCGCTCGGCTTCGCTGTAGCAGTAGATCGTCTCCTGCTTGTTGCGCACGCGGAAGAGCGGCGTCTCCAACACGTAGAGGTGCTGGTCCTGCACCACCTGATCGAAAAAGCGGAAGAAGTAGGTGATCATCAGGTTGCGGATGTGCAACCCGTCCACGTCGGCGTCGGTAGCGAGGATGACCTTGTCGTAGCGCAGCCCCTCGATGTTGTCCTCGATGTTCAGGCTCTGCATGAGGTTGTACATCTCGTCGTTTTTGTACACCACGTCGCGCTTGAGGTCCCAGACGTTGAGCGGCTTGCCCTTGAGGACGAACACGGCCTGGTTGCTCACGTCGCGG
>JANNGC010001004.1:0-6667 GCA_031380445.1 Pedosphaera sp. | reverse complement strand
ATCGGAAGAAACGCGCGGACTCGGCGGTCCGCGCTCCGCAAATCCAATTCGCCTTTTAGCGCCGGATGTTGTTCGCTCGCGCGACCATGTCCGGCGCAACTATTTTCATCGACCGCAGTCAGTTCCCGGAAAATGTCCGGCGCGATCTGCTCGACTCGCTGCGCGCCCGCGCCCTTAACCACAAGTTTCACTACGAAAGCCACAAGCAGGCGGCGAAGTGGCTGGCGTTGCATGAGGCCTATTCTCCCGCGCGGCGCGACGACAGTTGCCTGCGGATTTACGATGACGCTTTCCAGGGCACAATGGCCGCGCTCGAAACGAAGAAAATTCACCTCGTCGGCCTTGGCTGCGGCGGCGGGCAGAAGGAAGCGCGCTTGCTGGAACTGCTCAACGCGCCCACGTCCGTCCGCTACACCGCCAGCGACGTGAGCCTGCCGCTCGTGCTGGTCGCGCAGGAGGCGGCGCAGAAGTTTGTTCCTCGCGAAAACTCCCACGGCCTCGTCTGCGATCTCGCCACGACCACGGAACTCGCCGCCGCGCTCGATAACTTCAACTCAGACGAACGGCGGCTGGTCACGCTCTTCGGCCTCATCCCGAATTTCGAGCCAGCTCCCCTGCTCTCCCGCGTGGCCGCGCTGCTGCGTCCTGGCGATCTGCTGTTAATGAGCGCGAACCTCGCGCCCGGCCCCGACTACGCCGCCGGCGTTGAGCGCGTCTTTCCGCAATACGACAACGAACCCACGCGTGAGTGGCTGCTCACGCTGCTGCTCGATCTGGGTTTCGAGCGCGACGATGGCACGCTGCGCTTCACGATCCAGAGCGACGAACGGCAACTGCGGCGCATCACCGCCGAGTTTGAATTGCAGCGACCACGAGACATCCGGGTGTTTGGCGAGGTGATTTCCTTCGCCGGTGGCGAACGCCTCCGCGTGTTTTTTTCCTATCGCCACACACCGCAGACCATTCGCGCCTTGCTCGTCGATCAAGGTGTGGATGTAACTGGCGAATGGCTGAACGACGCGGGAGAAGAAGGCGTGTTCCTGTGCCGGCGCAGTTGATAGCAGCAATCCCGCGACGACAAGTCAGCCGCGCGCAACGCGGCCCTACCGGGGATTAAAAAGCCCGCATCGTCTCCAGCACCGCCCGGGTGCGCGGCACTTCGTGCGTGCGGAACAAGTCGGTCTTCCCCAGTGCCGCCAGCACGGCGAAAAAAGGTTCGGCACTCCGCACTTCCTCGCGGAAAAACTCGAAGGCGTGCGGCAGCGCGTGGCACACGGGAAAGCCCAGCGCGCGCAGGCGGAACGTATTCAGGAACACATTCATCTGATGGCGCACCCGCACCGCGCTGTCCTGCAAGTTGCGATAGTAAAAACCCAGGCCGGGATCGATGAAGATGCGTTTCACGCCCGCCTTCGTCGCGAGGTCGATCTGCCGGCCGAAGTACTCACGCATCATCGCCGTCGTGTCGGCGGAGAAATCAAAGTCGCTCACGGCGCGCACATTCTCGCCTTGGACGTAGCAGATGATCACCGCCGCCTCATGCGCGGCGCAGAGGCGGAACATTTCCGCGCTGGCAATGTTGCCCGTCAGGTTCAGCACATTCGCGCCCGCTTCGAGGCAGGCACGGGTCACGGCCAGATCATAAGTCTCGACCGACACGAGAATCTTCCGCCGCCGCAGTTCCCTCACCACGGGCAGCAGCTTGGAGTTTTGCAACGCCGCATCCGCGCGCGCCGCGTGGGCCAGCGTGGATTCCGCGCCCACGTCAATGAGACGCGCACCTTGCGCGTGCTGCACGGTGGCGCGTTCGATGGCTGAATCCGTGGTGAGCGAAACGCTTTCGCGATACCACGAATCGGCGGAGAGATTGACCACGCCCATGATGGCGGGCTGCGAGTTGAAGGCGAAGTGTTCGCCGCCGATGTCAAACTCCGCCACGCGCGCGCCGAGTTCGGCGGCATGTTCAGAGGCGAGGCGGGCGAGCGTTTCGAGTGTCAGCATGACTGATGAATGCGTTTGAAAAATGGTGCGCTCGGCGCGATTCGAACGCGCGACCGTCGGATTAGAAATCCGATGCTCTATCCAACTGAGCTACGAGCGCAGAACTGTTGCGCGGAAATATTCCCTTAAACGGCGGCGTCGCAAGCGCGCGTTACGCCGCCTCCGCCGCCTGCGTCCGCGCGGCCATCAGGAAATCCAAGTAGTAGGCGAGGCGTTCCTTCATCTCCTTGCGCGGCACGATGGCGTCAATCAGTCCGCGGTCGCGCAGGAACTCGGAAGTTTGAAAGCCCGGCGGCAGTTCCGCCTGCGTCGTGTCCTTGATCACGCGCGGCCCGGCGAAACCAATCATCGCACCGGGTTCAGCAATGATGAGATCGCCCACGCTGGCGAAGCTCGCCATGACGCCCGCCGTCGTGGGATCGGTGAGCACGGAGATGAACGGCAGCTTCGCCTTGGCGTGATAGCCGAGCGCGCCGCAGGTCTTGGCCATCTGCATGAGGCTGAACATGCCTTCATACATGCGCGCGCCGCCGCTGGTGGAAATGATGATCACGGGCAGCCGCTTGTCGGTCGCGGCCTCGATCATGCGCGTGAGTTTTTCACCCACGACGGAACCCATCGAGCCGCCGAGGAACGCGAAGTCCATCACGCCCAGGCCAACGCGATGGTTTTCAATTTTCCCGATGCCGGTGATGACCGCGTCTTTGAGCGGAGATTTTTTCCGGTAAGCTTCGAGCTTGTCCTTGTAGCTGGCTGCGCCGGTGAATTGCAGCACGTCCACGCTCTCCATTTCCGCATCCATTTCCTCGAACGAGCAGGTCTCGACGAGCGAATGGACGCGTTCGCGCGAACCGATTTTGAAGTGGTAGCCGCACTTCATGCAGACCTTCAAATTTTCATCCAGCTCCTTGTCGTAGAGCATCGTGGAGCAGGACTTGCACTTGGTCCACAGCCCCTCGGGGATGTCGCGCTTGCGCGAGCGCCCGGCCATCTTCGGCTTCTTGACGAACGCCGTCTCCGGGTGGTTCTCAGGCGGCGTGACCGCCGGCTCCACGCTGGTCTCGACAATCTCGAGTGATTTTTTGGTGAACGAAGTAGTCGCCATGGGCCGGATTTTCAGGTCTGACAAATCAGCCGTCCAGCGCGGATTTTCGGCTCAGGGACGGAACAGGCGGAAGAACTGCGCGGAGGACGTCGGGAGCGTGACTGTGTTCATCGCGTTGCTCAGGATGGAATTGGTGGCGGCGATGTCCTGCCAGATCACGGGCGCGCCGAGGGCCGTGGCCGTTTGCAGCGTGAAGCCCGCTGGCGACGCGGGCCAGGAGACGACGACGTTTGTCCCGCTCAAGCCCGCCGCCAGTTGCACGGGTGAAAAATCAAACGCCAGCGCGTAGCTCTCGCTGCCGGCCAGCGCGCTGCCGCGCTTGAGCACCTGCAAGTCGTAGCGGCCCGCCGGCAGCTTCGGCACGAAGAGATGCTCGACGTTGTCCACAGTGCTCGTGGAGCAGGTCACGAGGGTGTTGCTCGTAGTTTCGTAGAGAAACAAATCCAGATTTGTCAGCGCCTCCGAACCTTTCTTCCAAACCAATGTGGCGGTCGCTGAATGCGCGCCGCTGTTCGTCGGCAGTTGGAAATAGTAGTGCGCCACGCGGTCGTTCAGCAACGCGCTAGTAATGGCGCTGAAGTCCCAACCCCGCACGGAGCCGACGGTGTTTGTCGCGTTGGTGGGCGGATGTGCGGCGTTCAAATCCACGCCATTCGTGGCGCTGGCGGCGTGGCGCTGACCGCGCAATTGAAGATCGGAATTGTACATGTTCAGCACGCCCGCGCCGTAGCGCGCATCGAGCGGACGGGTGAAGCCGTTGGTCCAGTTCGTCATTTTCACCGCGCCATTGAGGAGCAGCGCCTTGATCACGGTCGAGTTGGTCGCAAGGACGGCCGTGCCTGCACCGCCGTCATCCGCCGCCGCCGCTTGCAAGAGCAGGGCCGCCGCGCCGGAAACCTGCGGCGTGCTGAAACTCGAACAGCAAAAATACGGCGCGACCAGATCCGGCTTGGCGCGTCCGTCGGCGGTTGGCCCGACGCTGGTCTGCGCGCTGTCCGAGATGATGCCGACGGCGATGCCGTTGTAGCTGGAACCAGGCGAGGGCGGCGCGATCTCCGGCGAGTTCTGCACGCCGGAGACGAACAGCACGTTGAACCGCGCGGCGTAGGCATCGTAGAAAATATCCAACGGCTCGTCGCTGACAAAACTCTGATTCACCACCCGCGCCGGAATGCCCGTGAGCGGCACGATGAGGTTGGTAATAAAGTATTCCGCCTCGTAGCTGTCCACCCGCGACACACCCGGCGCGACCCCGCGCCCGTAAATGGAATAAAAATAATCCGCCACCCCGCCGGCGTGTCCCGACGCGACGCCCACGGAGTTGGGAAAATTCGTCGCCGTGCCGAGGTCCGAAGTCCAGGTGAGGAACGTGTTGGGGTTGTAGTCCGGGTGGACCTGCCAGGCATTGCCCCCGGCCGAACCTTCCGGCTGCGCCACGCTGATCCCCTGCCCCGTGATGGTGGGACGCTCGCGTCGCATCGCAAGCTGGCCGGTGATTTCTTGATCGTCTGCGAGGGCGGCCACAAGCGGAAAAAGGCCGCACAACGCTGCAACGGCGCGCGCCTGGAAAATATTTTTGATCTGCACGCTACAAAGTATCGGCAAAGCGTAAGAGTTCAATGAGACGCCCCAGCATCACGCTTCCACAACCTTTTGTCGCATATGCAACGAAAGGTTGCAGGAAGACCCTCCTTCCATTCACTCCGTGGATATCGGTCAGTCGTACCGCAGCGCCTGAATCGGACTCAGCTTCGCTGCCTTGATTGCAGGCAGCAGCCCCGCCAGCACCCCGACGGCCGCGCTGGAAATGAATGCCAGCGCCATCGCGTTCACCGTGATGACCGGCGTGTTCTCCGTGGGCGAAAGAATCACCAGCAGTTGAATCAGCGCCGAGGACGCGGCCAGTCCCGCGAGGCCGCCGAGCACGGCGATGACCATGCTCTCGACAATGATCTGCGTGAACACGCTGCTGTCGGTCGCGCCGATGGCCTTGCGAATGCCAATCTCCCGCACGCGCTCCGTGATGCTCGCGAGCATGATGTTCATGATTCCGATGCCGCCCACGAGGAGGCTGATCGCTGAGATGATGCCGCCACTCAGCCGCGCGTTGCGGATGTTCGTGTTGATCTGCTCCGCCCAATCTTCCTGCGTGCGGAACGCGAAGTCCTCGATGCCGCGATGCGTTTGCAGCATCACGTTGCGCGCCTGCTGCAAGGCCGGCTCCAGCTTGTCCATGCTCTCGACCTTGATCCACATCTGCGTCAGGCGCGGATCGGGCGAGCCGTTCGTGCCGCTCGCGGAACGGAACTTCACCCACATCGTTTGCAGCGGGATGTACACGGTGCCGTTCTTCAGGCGATAGACGAAGCCGCCCATGCCGCTGCCGCGCGTGCCCCAGCCCCGGCTGCGTTCCGGGCCGGTCTGCTTGACCGGATTATTTTTGTCGAACTCGCGGAACTTGCGGTCCATCTCGCTCTCGTAGTGCTTGAACATCCCGATGATGGTGAACGGCTGGCCGTTCACGGTGATCAATTCGCCGACGGGAATAATCTCGCGCCCGACCTCTTCCGGCGAGCCGAACAGTTCATCGCGCACGCCTGTGCCGATGACGCAGACGCTGGCGGCGTTCTCGTCGTCAATATCGTTGAACATGCGCCCGTGCTCGACGACGTGCTGGTTCATCTCCAGCGCATTCGGCCAGGTGCCCATGAAATTCCACGTCTGTGTCGCCTTGCCGCCGCGCGTGATGACGCCGCGGTTCAACCGCATCTCCGGACTGATGCTCTTGATGAGCGGTGCGCTCGCCCGCAGCGCATACACGTCGCTGATGGTGTTGCCCACGGACTGATCGGCGAGGTGCAATTGCTCCGGCGGAATTTCCTGCTCCTCCACGCGCACCTTCTCCACGCCGCCAATTTCGATGAGCGCGGCCCGCAGCCCGTTCTCCATGCCCTTCACCAGCGCCGACATGGCCACGAGGCTGGCGACACCGAGCACGATGCCGAGCAGCGTGAGCAACGAGCGGAACTTGTGCGCCCAAATTTCCTTGAGGCCGATGAGGATGGAATTCAACAGGTTCATCGGTGGATGGAGGGGGAAGAATTCCTAATGACGAATGACGAATGACGAATGGAACAGCGAGCCACGGCGCTCCATTCGTCATTCGTCATTCGGAATTCGTCCTTCATGGGATCGCATTCACCGCCGCTGCACGATCCAGCCCCGCCAGCCTCGCATCCACCTGCTGCGCAATCTTGCCGTCGCGGATCTCGATTCGGCGCGGCGTGACAGCGGCAATCTCCGGGTCGTGTGTGACGAGCGCGATGGTCCGCCCCTGCTCGCTCAACTTGCGGAACAAGGTGAGGATCGCTTCGCCGGTGTGCGAGTCGAGGTTGCCCGTCGGTTCGTCGGCGAAAACAATCTTCGGCTCGTTGACCAGCGCGCGCGCGATGGCCACACGCTGCTGCTGCCCGCCGGAGAGCTGGCTGGACGTATGATCGGAACGGTCGCCCAGCCCGACCATCTCCAGCGCCTTCATCGCCCGCGCGTGCTGCTCGCGGT
>JANNGC010000999.1:0-9113 GCA_031380445.1 Pedosphaera sp. | reverse complement strand
CGACGCGGCTGTTGCCGCCGTTGGTGGCGCAGGCCACTTCCACGAGCAGGAGGCTGGAGAGGATGTCGCCCCGATAGACAGAAATGACCGTGTCCGGGCTGCTGTTGCTGATGCTGAGGAAGGCCAAACCGGCGGCGGATTGATTCGCGCCCAAAGGAAACCATGTGGTGTTGTCCGTATCCAGTTCTCCGCAACTGGCGGCCACCGGGGAAGCCGAACTCCCGCCATCCGTGCTGGTGTGCGTGTTCGGGGCGACGGACAGGCAGATGGCGCCGCAGGGGGGCGTGACGGTGCTTCCGTTTTGCTGGTTGCCGCAGTCGTTGAAGACCCGGACGGAGACGATGTTGGGATAAGCATTAGACACGTTAAAAACTTGAGAAAAATAGGGCGCCGTGGTCGTCGTGGGCGGAATGATGCCGGGGAAACTCCATTCAAAACTGGTGGCCGGGCTGCCGCTGTAATCCGCCCGGTAAGTCACTTGGATGCCGCCGAGTACGTTCAACACAGAATCGACCGCGACGCTGACCGATGAGATTGGCACGCACAGCGAGGCTTGGATACTGAAGCTGCCCTCCTCGCCCGCCGGGCCGGCGACAAAAATCCAATAGGTCGTGTTCGCGGTGACGTTGAAGAAAAAGGTGAAGTGGCCGCATTGAAAGGTCGAAACCGCCCCACAGTTTGTGTACACTCCGACCACGGGGAAAAAACTGGCGGCAGTGACAAGGGTCAATCGCCCGCTGGCCTGGGGTGTAAACCGGTACCACAACCCTTTCCCGACCTCATAGGAACAGACAGAAGGCGGGTCACCGTTGGTGGTGGCGTTGGATGTGTTCCCAGACTGCGTGAATCCGTCAAAGAGTTGAATGGCTCCAGCGCAGGTGTCGTTCGCGGGGATGAAGGTGCCGTTGATGGTGACGTTGTCCACCGCCAGACTGCCGTCCACCGTGGGGTCATTGAAATCATGCCAGCGCAGGTACACCACCCCACCAGGCGGAATGGGTGAGGGCGGGGTGATCTCGCCGAGGATCGTGGTTCGATGCGCCAGATTGTTGCCATCGCGCGGACCAGCCGGAGGAGCGGGAACGGAAGGCTGGGTGAAATTCAGGCCGGTCGCCGTCCAGTTGGTTCCCAAATCGTAGCTGACGTAATTGGTGAGCATCGCGTTCACGATGGGGTTGGTGTAGTTGCGCCAGACTTCGCCGTCGTACGTCAGGGTGAACCGGAGCAAGGGCTGTGCAGTGTTGTTGCGGAGGCGCAGCACAATGTTTCGTTCCGTGCCGGTGGCGGCCACGCCCAACGCGCGGTCAGGGCTGCCGACGGTGCCATAGTTCCACCCGAGCGAGGCATCTGGCCCCGCACTGCCATCGCCCACGGACACACCAAAAGCTTCGGCGGGTAACTGCGGGCCGACGAACCAGCCAATGGGCGTGTTCGTCCCGCTCACGCCCATGCTGTCGAACGTCTCAGAGTAAAAGCCCGAGAAATTCACGACCCCAGGCCGCACGCGCACCGTGTTCGTCGCAGAAGTGACTGAGCCGGTGGCGTTGTAAGCGACGGCGTAAATTGCATACGTGCCATCCGCCAGCGCGGGAATTGAAAGCGCAAAGGGAAAGGACAGGCCGATTCCCGCCAGTCCGCCGTTCACATAAAATGACACGTTGGTGGGAGGCGGGCTGCCGGCGGCATTTGCGCTGATGTTGAAGGGCGGGGACACGAAGGTGTTGTGGACCGGAGCGGTGAGGCTGATGGACAGCGGCAAGGCTGCATTGGTGGTAACGACATTGGTGACGGCAAAGTTGTCGATCGAGTAGCCGGCCTCCGGGGCATTCTCGGAATTATCATCCGCCCACAACAGATAGATGTCGGAGTTGGGCAACCAACTCCCGACAAAGATTGTCGCGGAGACCAGCGTGTTAGTGCTCAACCCGGAGAACGCAGGGATGAACTGCCAACTGTTCGGCTGGCCACTGGTGCTGAAGAAGACCTGATGGCCCGGTGCTGTTTCTGCCGCCGGAGGCACCGGGTACGGAACGCCAAAATTGTAACGGAGCGTCACATGGCTGATGGCCTGTGTGTGAATATTGCGCAGGGTCGCCTTCAACCCCAAGGCACCCACATCCGTCGCTTTGGTCAGCAGATAACCGGCGGACAGATTATGCCGCACCGACTCCCAGTTGTTAGTGTCAGCGGTTCTTTCGAGCGTGTTGGTGAGGGCGTTTTGCCCAAGCGCCTGGACTCCGGCGGCGACTTCCGCAGGCGTGTTGAAGGTGCCGCCTCCGGCAAGGCCGATGCCGTCCGGTTTGACCGCCCATTCACTTGCGGGCAGCACCGCTTGCGCATCGAATGTGATCGTGGTCGCCGTGCCGGCCGAGCCGACGAAGATTTGCGCGTGGGACAAAGAATGCAGGCCGAACGCGAGCGCGAAAAACAGCGCGGAAGTTTTCATAGGCGCACTGGGCAGAATTTTGGGTTCCCGGTCGAACGGACGCTCTGGGTGGTAGCCGGAGAGGTCGCGTGGAGCAAGCTGATTGTCCTGAACTTTTTTCACGAGTCTGGGTGCGCGGCTTTTTTGCGCACCGGCGTGAACGCGCGCTTGCAAACCCAAGCCCCGGCCCTATAACGCCCGCACCATGACCGGGCCAGCCTCCTCGCTGCGGCGCAGCTTCTCGCTTCCCGGAATTATTTTCCTCCTCGCGCTCGCGCCGCTGGCCGCGCGCTCCGCGCTGGCGCAAGTCGGAACGACGGACGGCGGAACCAACAACGTCCTCGCCGTGATCCATGGCACCGTGGAAGTGGCCCCCGGCGCGCGCACCGCGTGGACGCCGGCCCAGACCAACCAGGTGCTCGTCCCCGGCGAATGGGTGCGCACGGGCGTGCGCAGCCGCGCCACGCTCTGGCTCGCGAACGGCGTGACCATGCAGATGAGCGAGCTGTCCGAGTTCGAGATCCCGCCCTCGCGCAGCGTGAATTTCAAAGCGGGTCTCTTCCACATTCTCAACCGCAATCTGCGCCAGGGTTTTGAATTCAATCTGCGCGCTGCGATCATGGCCATTCGCGGCACGGACTTCCTCGTGCGCGTGAACGAGCAGGGATCGGAAGTCATCGTGCTCGACGGCGCGGTGACACTGAACAATGGCACGGAAGAAATCCCCATCGGCGCGCGCGAGCGGGGCACGGTCGGGAACGGCGGCCAGTTGCAAAGAACGCCGGTGGTGGCGGCGGTCAACGATCTCCTCCAATGGTTCCTCTACTATCCGGGCATCCTGAACGTGGAGGAACTGAACCTGCCGGAAGGCGAACCGACGGCGCTGACGGAATCGTTGCTCGCGTATCGTCGCGGCGACTTGCGCGCGGCGGAGACAAATTACCCGTGGGCCACGCCGCCGCTCTCCGATGACGCCCGTGCCTATCGCGCTTCGCTGCTGTTGAACGCGGGCCAGGTGGAGCAAGCCCGCGCGCTGATTGACACCGGGGCCACGCCCGCCGCGCGTGCGCTGCAACGGCTCATCGCCGCCGTGAAATTTCAATCGCTCGACGGAGCGCCGCCCATGTCCTCCTCGGAGTGGCTGGCGGAATCGTATTACCAGCAGTCGCGGGGAAATTTGGAACTGGCCCGGGCAGCGGCGCGGGAGTCCACGAATCGCGCGCCGGAATTCGGCTTCGCCCTCGCGCGCGTGGCGGAACTGGAATTCAGTTTCGGCCGCCCGGCGGCGGCGCGCGCAGCGGTGGAGCGCAGCCTGGAACTTTCGCCCGCGAACGCGCAGGCCGTGGCGCTCCGGGGATTCCTGTTTGCCGCGCAGAACAAAATTCCCGCCGCCCTCGCGGAGTTTGAGCGCGCGACCGCGCTCGATGGCGCGCTCGGCAACGCGTGGCTGGGCCGGGGCCTGGGCCTCTTCCGCCAAGGCCGCACGGGGGAAGGATTGCGCGCGCTGCACCTCGCCGCCGCGCTCGAGCCGCAGCGCAGTGTCCTCCGCAGCTATCTTGGCAAGGCTTTTACCCAGGCGGGCGACGAGGATCATGCGCGCCGCGAACTGGGCATCGCCCGCGATCTGGACGTGAACGATCCCACGAGCTGGCTCTACTCCGCGCTGCTCAACCAGGAGTCGTCGCGCATCAACGAAGCCGTCGGGGATCTCGAACTCTCGCGCGAACTGAACGACCATCGCGGCCTCTACCGCTCGCGCCAGTTGCTCGATCAGGACCGCGCCGTGCGCAGCGCGAACCTCGCGACGATTTACCGCGACGCCGGCCTGTTCGACGTGGGCCTGCGCGCCGCCTCCCGCTCCGTGGTCGATGATTACGCGAACTTTTCCTCCCATCTTTTTCTCGCGAACAGCTACGCGGAACTGACCGACCCCAGCCTCGTCACGCTCCGCTACGAGACCGCCGCGTTCAGCGAATATCTCCTCGCGAATCTCCTCTCGCCCGTGGGCGCGAGCACGCTGTCGCGCTACGTTTCGCAGCAGGAGTACGGGAAACTTTTCGAGCGCGACCGGCTGGGTTTCAGTTCGCGCACCTTCTATTCGAGCCAGGGCGACTGGCAGCAGGAAGGCTCGCAGTACGGCACCTTCGGCAACACCGCCTACGCGGTCGATGGCATCTACCGCTCCTTCAACGGTACGCGACATAACAGCGATCTGGAGCAGACCGTCCTCTCCGCGCAGTTCAAGCAGCAGCTCACGCTCAAGGACTCGATCTATTTCCAGGTCATTCGCGACGAGTCGGAGTCCGGCGATCTGGGCCAGTATTACGATCACTACGGCACGGGTGTGGGCGATCCTCATCAAGGTCTGCGCGTCGAGTCCGAGCAGGAGCCGAACATTTTTCTCGGCTACCACCGCGAATGGTCGCCCGGCGTTCACACACTGTTTCTCGCCGCGCGGCTGGATGGTCAGTTGGCGGTGGCCGCCGCCAGCAATCAGGTGCTGACCGTCCGGCGAAATGCGGACGGCCAGATCGTCGTCACCTCGCGGGGCGAGGTGGATGTTTTCTCCAGCCGGTACACGGGCGATCTGGCGATATACTCGGCGGAGCTTCAGCAAATCTGGCAGACGGAGCGGCACATTTTCATCGTCGGCGGTCGCTGGCAGGGGGGTGACTTTGACGGGCATGCGCGCCTTGACCATCTCCGTGGCAGAGCACGATTTCTTTACGGCCAGCCCGCCGCCGATCAGAACGTGGACGGTGACTTCGAGCGTCTGACGGCTTACGCCTATCACAACTGGCAGGTCTTGGAACCATTATGGATTTCTGCCGGACTCACGTTGGAGCAGATGACCTTTCCTGAGAACGCCTTCTCCGCGCCCATCGGCGGAGCGAACCGGGAGGAAGAGCAGGCCGCGCCGAAAGCGGGATTCATCTGGACGCCGGATGAGGCGACGAGCGTGCGCGGTGCTTACACGAGGTCACTCGGCGGTTTTTCTTTCGACCAGAGCGTGCGGTTGGAGCCGACGCAGGTGGCCGGATTCAACCAGGCGTTTCGCAGCCTGTTCCCGGAGTCCGTGGCCGGCTCCGTGCCGGGGTCAGAGTTTGAAACGGTGAACATGGGGCTGGACCGGCGTTTCAAAACCCGCACCTACGCCGTGCTGGAGGCCGCGTGGCTGCGTGCGCGCGGCGAGCCGTCGGCGGGAGTGTTTGAACTGACCCCCGCGCAGCCGCTGGCCCATCCCGCTCAACTCCGTCGTGAACTCCATTACGAGGAGCAGTCCCTCGCCGTCTCGTTGCACCAACTGGTCGGCGCCGGCGGCTCGCTCGGCGCGCGCTATCGCGTGAGCCAGGCCGAGTTGGAAACCCGCGCGCCAAATTTTCCGAACATTGCCCTGCCGGTGCTCGCGCTGCCCGACACGGAACAGCGCGCCCTGCTGCACCAGCTCAACCTCTTCGCCATCTACAACCACTCCAGCGGATTCTTCGCCATGCTGGAATCCATCTGGTGGGCGCAGAGCAACCGGGCTGACGACTCCGCGCTCCCGGACGAAGACCTCTGGCAGTTCAATGTCTTTGCCGGCTATCGTTTCCCGCGCCGCCGCGCCGAACTGACCGTCGGGTTGTTGAACATCGCGGATCAGGACTACCGCCTGAACCCGATCAACCTTCACGCCGATCTGGCGCGTGAACGCACCCTGACCGCGAACTTCAAATTCAACTTCTAATGCCGCCATGACCACAAAACTGTTTTCATCCACGCTCCGGCCCGCGCTTCTGTTGCTGGCGCTGCTGCTACCCTTGCGCGCGGCGGCCCAGGCCACCAACGCCGCCGCGCTCCCGAACCAGATCGTCATGGCGCAGGGCAAGGTGGAGGTGATGAAGGCCGGTTCCAACCAGTGGACTCCGGTGACGGCGAAGCAAGTGCTCCAGCCCGGCGACCGCGTGCGCACCGGCGAGCGCAGCCGCGCGGA
Organism: Pedosphaera sp.; assembly: GCA_031380445.1. Classification (GTDB taxonomy): domain Bacteria; phylum Verrucomicrobiota; class Verrucomicrobiia; order Limisphaerales; family SIBH01; genus JANNGC01. The sequence continues at coordinate 2,715 of JANNGC010000999.1, read as the reverse complement.
AATTTACATGAGCAACGGCCAGACGATTCAGAAAGGCGAGCTTTCCGAGATGGAAATTCCGCCCACGGCGAACGCCACCTTCCAGCGCGGCCTCTTCAAAATCTTCAACCGCGAGCCGGCACGTGGCACGAAGTTCGGCTTGCCCAACACGGCCACGGCGGCGATTCGCGGCACCGACTTCCTCGTGCGCGTGGGCGACGACGGCAACTCCGAAGTCATCGTGCTCGACGGCGAAGTGGTGCTCACGAATCCACAGGGCGACGTCGCACTCGGGCGCAACGAACGCGGCATCGTGGAACAAGGCCGCCCGCCCGCGAAGTCCGCCGTCATTGTCGCGGTCAACGATCTCATCCAGTGGAACCTCTACTACCCGGCGGTGGTGAACGTGCCGGAGTTCGGATTGAACGCCGACGAACAGCGCGTGCTGGCCGGCTCGCTCGCCGCGTACACGAGCGGCGATCTGGTGCGCGCGGCGGACGTGTATCCGTGGGAGCGCGCGAATGTTTCTTCTGGCGAATCGCTCTATCGCGCGGCGCTGTTGTTGGGCATGGGGCAGGTGGAGAAGGCGAACGGGTTGCTGAATGGAAATTCCTCCTCGGCGGCGCGCGCGCTGACGCGATTGATCGAAGCGGTGAAATTCATCACCAATGCGCCGCCGGGTTCGCCCGTCACGGCTTCCGAGTGGTTGGCCGAGTCGTATCACGAGCAGGCGCGCTATCAGTTGAAGGCGGCGCGCGCAGCGGCGCAGGCGGCGGTGACGAACGCGCCGGAGTTTGGCTTCGCTTGGGCGCGGTTGGCGGAACTGGAATTCAGCTTCGGTCGGCGCGCGGCTGCCTCGGACGCGCTGGCTCGTTCGCTCACGCTCGCCCCGCGCAACGCGCAGGCGCTGGCCTTGAAAGGCTTCCTGCTCGCGGCGGAAAACAAAACGTCCGCCGCCGCGCGGCAGTTCGACGAAGCCATCGCCGCCGACGCCGCGCTGGGCAACGCGTGGCTGGGGCGCGGCCTCTGCTTGATCCACGCCGGGAAAGCTCAGGAAGGTTTGCGCGATCTGATGGTGGCCGCGTCGCTCGAACCGCAGCGCAGCTTCCTGCGCAGCTATCTCGGCAAGGCGTTCGCGAACGCGGGCGATCTTACGCACGCGGAGAGCGAGTTGCGTTTGGCCAAGGAACTTGATCCGCGCGACCCGACGCCGTGGCTTTACTCCGCGCTGTTGCGTCAGCAGCAATATCGTTTCAATGAAGGCATCACAGATTTGGAACGCTCGCAGACCTTGAACGACAACCGCCTGCTCTACCGCTCGCGCCAGTTGCTCGACGAGGACGAGGCCGTGCGCAGCGCCAACCTCGCGCTGCTCTATCTCGACGCGGGCATGACGGACGTGAGTGTGCGCGAAGCGGCGCGCGCCGTCGGCTCGGACTACGCGAACTATTCCGCGCACCTGTTCCTTGCCGACAGCTACGACGCGCTGCGCGATCCGGCGCGCTTCAACCTGCGCTACGAGACGGTGTGGTTTAATGAACTCTTGCTCGCGAACATTCTCGCGCCGGTCGGTGCGGGCCGGCTCTCGCAGGGCATTTCCGCGCAGGAATACGCGCGGCTGTTTGAGAAGGACGGCCTGGGGATCGCCAATTCTGCGCGCGTGCGCAGCGACGGGATTGTTCACGACCGCGCCTCGCAGTTCGGCACGCTCGGGCGCACCGCCTATGCGCTCGACCTCGATTACCAGCATCACAATGGCGTGCGGCCCAACAACGTGTTGGACAGCATTGAGTGGTACAGCACGATCAAACATCAGGTCACGCCGCAGGACACCGCGCTGGTGCTGGTGAAGTACGAGGACTATCACTCCGGCGACAATTTCCAGTACTACGATCCGCGTCAGGCGCGACGCCATTTTACCTTCGATGAAAGCCAGGACCCGATCCTCGTCGGCGCGTGGCATCACGAATGGGGACCGGGGATGCACACGATGTTTCTCGGCGGAAGGCTGATCAACGAGCAGCACTTCAGCGATCGCAATGTGCCGCAAATTATCCTCCTCGAAGACGCGGCCGGCACGCTGGTCAGTCGCGACACCACGGGCGTGGATGTGAATTACCGCAACCAACTGGAAATCTACACGGCGGAACTGAACCAGATTTGCGACTGGAACTGGCTCACGCTCTCGGCCGGCGTGCGCTATCAGTCCGGCGATTTTGAAACGCAAAACTTGTTGAGCAACCCGACGCCCCCTGCGTTCCTGGTGCCTGATCCGCCGGCCCGCGCCGCGACCAAGGACGGCTTCGAGCGCGTGACCGGCTACGGCTACGTGACCGTGAAGCCGGTCGATCAACTGCGTCTCATCGGCGGACTCGCCTACGATCAGGAAACCATCCCGCGCAACTTCCGCCATCCGCCGGTCACGAGCGGCGAAGACGACCGCTCGCACGTCGGGCCGAAGGCGGGCTTCATCTGGACGCCGCTGGCGCAGGCCACGATGCGCGGTGTGTACACGCGCTCGCTCGGCGGCGTGAGCCTCGACGAAAGCTACCGGCTCGAGCCAAGCCAGATCGCCGGCTTCCCGCAGGCCTTCCGCACCTTGATCCCGGAATCAGTCGCTGGCTCCGTGTCCGCGCCGGAGTACGAGACCTTCGGGCTGGCGCTCGATTTGAAGCTCGGCTCGCGCACCTACGCCGGCGTGCAAGTCGAGCGGGTGAGTTCCGAGGTGCGCCGGCG
>JANNGC010000996.1:0-2466 GCA_031380445.1 Pedosphaera sp. | reverse complement strand
GTTGCACTTCGTCGGCGATGCAAACCCCGCCGGCCGCGCGCACATGCGCGTACGTGTGCCGCAGATAACCCTCCGGGAGCACGACCGTGCCGCCCACGCCCTGGATGGATTCGGAAATGAAGCCGGCGATCTGTCCCGACGAGCCAAACTGAATCAGGTTCTTCACATCGTCGGCGTATTTTCGGCCGGCCTCGAGATCGTCTTTGCCGTGAATGCCGCGATACGTGTCGGGCATGATCGCGTGCTGCACGCCGAAGCTGTGGGGCACATTGAACTTCCACGTCGAGTGCGACGTGAGGCGCATCGTGCTCTGGCTGCCGCGGTGATAGGCGTTGCGCATCGCGATGTGGTGGTAGTTGCCCGTGTAGGCACGCGCCATGAGCAGCGCGAGGTCGTTCGCCTCGGAGCCGGAGTTCACGAAATAGACGACCTTCAACTCGCCCGGCATCTTCGCCGCGAGGTCGCGGGCGTAGAGCGCGATGTTCGGATGCAGATAAATCGTCGTCGTGTGCTGGATGAGTTCGTTCTGCGCCTGCACCGCCGCGATGACGTGCGGGTGGCAATGCCCCACGCTCACCGTCACGATGCCGCCGAAGCCATCGAGGTAACGCCGCCCCTTCTCGTCGAAAAGCCACTGGCCTTTCCCCTCCACGATCATCAGCGGCTTCTTGTAGTAATGGAAGATGGCCGGGTTGAGGAACTGCTTGCGCACCGCGAGCACTTCCTCGGCCGACGGGCCTGTGTAGGGTTTGGGCGTGTAGTCGCAGGGCGGAAGGTCGATGGTCTTCATAGGTGTCTCAAATGCGTGGCCAGAATTTGCGGAGCAGGAGGTAGGCGCAAAACGCGAGCGCGAAGCCTGCAAACCACGCGTAGTTGTAGAGCGAGAGGAACAGTGGCGCAACCCGTGTCTTGTCCAGCACGCCGACGGTGGCGAGGAAGCCCGGCAGATTCGGCAGCACCGCCAGCACGAAGGCCGCGATGCCCACGAGGCTGAAGCCGCCGGTGAAACGATACTCGCCATCCGGGTCGTAGAGCGCGGCGACGTTCAACTTCTTCCGCCGCCACACGAAGTAATCCGCGATCATGATGCCGCCAATCGGCCCCAGCAGCGCGCTGTAGCCGATGAGCCAGGTGAAGATGTAGCCCTTCGGGTCCTGATAGAGCTTCCACGGAAACATCAGGATGCCGACGACGCCGGTGATGAGGCTGCCTGTGCGGAAACTGATGCGGCGCGGCGCGAGGTTCGAGAAATCATTCGCGGGCGAAACCACATTGGCCGCGATGTTCGTCGAGAGAGTCGCCACCGCCAGTGTGATGAGCGCGAGCACCGAGAGTGCGGGGTTGCCGAACTTCGCCATCAGTTGCACGGGGTCCCAGATGGCTTCGCCGAAGACCACCACCGTTGCGCTCGTCACCGCGATGCCGAGAAAGGAATAAAACGTCATTGTGAGCGGAAGCCCCAGCGCCTGACCGATGACCTGATCGCGCTGCGAGCGGGCGAAGCGCGAGAAGTCCGGGATGTTCAGCGAGAGCGTCGCCCAGTAGCCCACCATCGCCGTCAGCCCGGCGGCGAACACCGGCCAGAATTCCGCGTTCGACTTGAACTTCGACGGCTCGCCCAGCATCGGCCCCCAGCCCTTCGCCGCCGTCACCGCCCAGATCAACATGCCGATGCCCGTGAGGATGAGGAACGGCGCGCTCCAGACTTCGAGCCACTTGATGCTGTCCATGCCGCGCCAGATGATCGCCATGTTCAACGCCCAGAAGAGCAGGAAGCAGAACAGTTCGCCCGGCGAGATGCCCAGCACCGGCAGATTCACCTTCGTCGCCGGATTGAAACCGAAGATCACCGCGCTCGTCGCGTAAATCGCCGCGCCGCCGACCCACGTCTGGATGCCAAACCATCCGCACGCCACGACGGCTCGCGCGAGCGCGGGAATGTTCGAGCCGAGCGTGCCAAAGGACGCGCGCAGCAGCACGGGAAAGGGGATGCCATACTCGGTGCCGGGGTGCGCATTGAGCGTCATCGGGACGAGCACGATGACATTGCCGAGCAGCACGCAGAGCACCGCCTGCCACCAGTTCATCCCCTGCGCGATCAATCCGCTGGCGAGGGTGTAAGTGGTGATGCACACCGCCATCCCGACCCACAGCGCGGCGATGTGCCATGTATTCCAGGTGCGGCGATTTGGCGGCACGGGCGCGAGGTCGGCATTTTCGAGGCGGCTCGCGTCGGGCATGGCGGCGTTACACCAGAAAGCTCGGTTCCGCGCAATGCGCCTCGGAGCGCCGCCGTCCTCGAGCGGCGCTCCCAGCGGCTTGACGCTCGCGGGCGTGCGCGAAAGGCTGGTGCATGTCTTCGAAGGCCACACTTTCCCCCGGCGCCCGCTTTCGCGCCGCGCTCGCGGCGGAGACTCCGCTCCAGATCGCCGGCGCGATCAATGCCTACAGCGCGATGCTCGCGGA
>JANNGC010000287.1:0-2296 GCA_031380445.1 Pedosphaera sp. | reverse complement strand
CATCGCGGTGGGCGTGGTCGTGACCGCGCTCACATTTCTTTCACTCGTGGTTGGTGAGCTGGTGCCCAAACGACTCGCGCTGGCCGATCCCGAGGGCGTGACCTGCCGGTTCGCCCGTCCGGTGGAATCGCTCAGTCGCGTAGCGCAGCCGTTCATTCGTCTGCTCGGATTGGCCACCGATCTCATCCTGAAAGCCTTTCGTGCGAAGGCGCAGCGCGTGACTGTCACCGCGGAGGACGAGGTGAAACTGCTTCTGCGCGAAGGTCAGGCGGCAGGCGAGTTTCATCACGCCGAGCCGCGAATGGTGGAATCCGTCCTCGCCTTCGACCGCATGCCCGTCCGCGAAATCATGACGCCGCGACCCAAGCTCGTGTGCCTCCACGTGGACGAACCGCACGAACGCGTCTGGCACAAGATCGTCGTGTCGGGACATTCCAGTTACCCGGTCTATGACCGCGACCGCGACGACGTGGTCGGCGTGGTTGCCGTGAAAGCCATCTATGCCAACGTCGCCGCCGGCGCGAAGGCGGACTTGAAGGATTTGATGACGGAGCCGTTGTTCGTCTCGCGGAGTGACACCGTTTTGCAGGTGCTGGAACAGTTCAAACAAACCGGCCGGCACATCGCGCTCGTTCGTGAATCGGATGGCAAACTCGCCGGGCTCGTGACTCTGGTGGACGTGCTCGAAACCATCGTCGGCGACATCCCTGTGCATGAAGACCGCCATCGTCCCGAAGCACGGCTCCGACCCGATGGCACCTGGCTCGTGGACGGCCACTACGATGTGGCGAAGCTCGCCGCCGAGTTGAACGGCATGCCCGGGCTGCATCCGATCCCGCGCGGCACGACGTTGGCGCAATTCGTGACCCGGCAGCTCAAACACCCGATCCGCGAAGGCGAGACTTTCGTCGCAGAATCAATCTGCTTCGAGATCATCGATCTCGATGGCCAGTCCGTGGACAAGGTGTTGCTCACGCCGCAGCCGAACCACGAAGTGAAAACGAATCCGCAACAATTGGTGAACGCGCCATGATCCAATCGGATGAAATAGCCGTGGCTCTCCGCCCGCCGCGCGTGCTGAAGCGCACCTTGTCGAGCCAACTCGCCCGGCTGGCCGCAGGATTTAAGGATCGACCCGTTCGACTGGGCGAGCTGACCGACGTGCTGCAACTGCGCGGCTACAATGCTCTGCTGCTGTTCCTGGCCTTTCCGTTTGTGACGCCCATACCATTGCCCGGAGTTTCCACGGCGTTCGGGCTCGTGATTGCGCTGCTGGGCATGCGCATGGTGCTGGGGCAGAACCCATGGTTGCCGGAACGCGTCACGTCCCGCATCCTCCCCGCGCGCTTTCTGCCGAAGCTGCTGCTCGCGGCGAGCCGTGCGTTCGGCCGTTTGGAAAAATTACTCAAACCGCGCCTGTTCTATCCCGAATATCCCGCCGCGTTTCAGCGAGCGAGCGGCGTGATCATCGTCATCTGCGGGTCGCTCCTTCTGCTGCCGCTACCCGTGCCGTTCAGTAACGCCTTCCCCGCCTTCACCATCATCCTGCTCGCCGCCGCTGGGCTTGAGCGCGACGGAGCGGTTTTCATCGCTGGCTGCGTGCAGTTCATCTTCTGTCTCGGCTTTTTCGCCGCACTCTGCCTGGGCGGCTCGGAAGTGTGGCAGCGCATTTTCAACTGACGGAACACTCATGAAGAAAACCATCCTCCTCACTTTGCTGGTCATCGTGGTTTACGTGCTGCATCAGGATCTGTGGAACTGGAACAAAGCCGAGCCGTTGCTCTTCGGCTTCATGCCCATTGGCCTCGCGTATCATGCCGCCTATTCGTTGGCAGCGGCCGCGTTGATGTGGGTTTTCGTGAAGTTTGCCTGGCCCGCGCATCTGGAAAAAGTTGAACCGTATCGCGAGGACAACAAGACGGAGGGCAAGCGATGATTCCGGCCCTCGTCGTCTTCGCCTACCTCGCCGTCATTCTTTACATCGGGATCTTTGCCTTCCGCAAAGGCAAGGCCACGGGCGAGGACTATTTCGTGGCTAGCCGTTCGCTCGGGCCGTTCGTGTTTATGCTCTCGCTCTTCGGCACGAACTTGTCGGCGTTCGGTATTCTCGGCAGCTCGGGCCTCTCCTACCAGCGCGGCATCGGCGTTTACGGATTGATGGCCTCGGCGTCGGGACTCGTCATTCCGCTCTGCATCTTTTTCATTGGCACGCGGCTCTGGGCCTTGGGCAAACGCTTCGGGCACATGACGCAGGTGCAGTTCTTTCGCGACCGCTGGGAATGCTCCTTCATCGGCA
>JANNGC010000285.1:0-8421 GCA_031380445.1 Pedosphaera sp. | reverse complement strand
CGCAAGTCGTGCAGCGCGACATCCACGCGGAATTTCAAACCACGCTAGCGCTCATCGGCGCGAGCATCGAGCGGTGGGCCGTGGAGTTCCGCCACTTGCAACGCACGGAAGTTCTCGAAGCCGAAGAGCCGATCACGAAAGGGCAGAAAGGTTCGAGCGCCATGCCGCATAAACGCAACCCGATCACTTGGGAACGCCTTACCGGACTCGCGCGCGTGCAGCGCGGCAACGCCGTGGACGCGCTGTAGAACGTCGCCCTCTGGCACGAGCGCGACATCAGCCACAGCAGCGTCGAGCGCATCATCTTCCCCGACTCCTGCACCCTGCTCGACTACATGTTCGGCCTGCTCACGCGCCTGATGGACGGCCTCGCCGTCTATCCCGAGAACATGAAGAAGAACCTCGGTCTCTCGCTCGGCATGTGGAATTCGCAGACCGTGCTCCTCGCGCTCATCCGCAAAGGACTCACGCGCGAAGCCGCCTACAAACTCTGCCAGGACGCCGCGATGAAAACGTGGGAGGTGAAGCACGCGGGCCGCGACGACGCTGATTTCGTCAAGCAGTTGCAGGCCGAGCCCGAGGTCGCGAAACATTTCAAGAAAGGCGAACTGGAGAAGCTGTGCTCGCCCGAGTTCCACTTCCGGCATGTGAAGGAGCGGTTCAAGAAGGTGGGGCTGTGAACCGCCGCCCCGGCCCACGCTCGCGTGAGCGGGGCCGGAGGCTGGTGAATTCTACCGAACGGTGTCCGTTCAGCGCGAGGCGCGGGCGGACGTGGCGCGCGCGGGAAGGGAGGCGGGGTGCGCGGCGGTCTTGGCGGTGCGGGTGACTTTGACCGGAGCGGTCCGGGCGGCGGTCGCAGTTTTCTTCACGGCGCGGACGGGGGCGGCGGCTTTCGGCGCGGGAGTTTTGGCGGCGGTTGCGGCGAGCTTGGCCTTTACGGCTTTGACACGAGACGCCGGGGGCCAGGGACGGGCGGCTTTGGCGGCGGCGGCTTCGGCCAGTTGCAGGCGCTGGGTGCGGAGGTTCGATTCGGCCAGGAGCCAGTAGTTCAGGTCTGAGCTTTGCGGACGTCCGTCGCGTTCCCAGGCGAGGAATGCGTGCAGGGCAATTTCATCGTGCGTGGGTTCTTTGAAGAACCGGGTTTCTTTGGTCGAGGTCATGTCAGTTTTAGTTTCGAGTTCAGGTTCGGCGCACCGCTCTCGCCACGCTTCTTCGGTCCCGGCGAATCGGACACGTCCAAGTGAAAGCATGATGCGTGGCCGGTCGGGGGTGGGGATATTTCCATCCGTGCGAAGAAGCGCGTGAATGCGCAGCGCACTGTTTGTGTAGGATAAAGGGCTTCCGGGTGTCCATCCTGAATTCTTGTTCGCTGTAAGCGGGGCGTTCCAGAAGGGGGCGCCAGGCCGGGAGAGTTCCGCATGAATTCAGGACGGAACATGAATTGAAGGAGATGTTTTCTACCAATTCATGCTCCGTCCCGAATTCATGCGGTTACCGCGCGCCACTTCCGGCCTGGCGGGGAAATCGCAGTTGCCAAGCCGTCGGGGTCTGGCACTTTCGGCGCATGGAAAAACCGAAGATTGTTGCCTACTTGAAACCCTCGTGCGGCTGGAGCCAGGGCGTGCGCGCCGTGATGCGCAAATATGATCTGCCCTTCGAGGACCGCGACATCATCAACGATGCGGCGCAGCGCCAGGAGATGATCGAGAAGAGCGGCCAGATGCTGAGTCCGTGCGTGGAAGTGAACGGACGGATGCTCGCGGACATCAGCGGCGAGGAGGTCGAGGCTTTCATGCTGGCGAACAATCTCGTGCAGACGAACGCCAAGGTGCCGGATGCGCCGACGAACCAGCCCTGCGCGCACGAAATGCCCGCGCCGGCCCCGCTGAGTTTCCGCCGGTGATGGGTGGGGGCGGGGCGCGGACTTCAGGCCGCTTCACCGCACTCCGTCCGGGCGGGCCAGACTCTTTTCATGCTTCTGGTGGACGCACCTTGAAGCGGTCTCAAGGCCGCGCTCTTCAGAACCGTTTGATGCCCGCTGCCTGTTCGCGGAGGAAGCGTTCGCTGAGGTGGAGGTAGGTGTAGGCGGTCGGGTTTTCCCACCAGTTAAGGAGTAGGGATTTTTTGCACCACTCCACCGTGCCGGGGTAATTTTCCTTCTGGAACTGGTGCCAGCCCATCATGGCGCGGGCCTGCCAGTGGTTTGGATCAATCTCCAGCGCGCGGGCAAAGTACGGCTCCGCCTCGCCGGTCCGGCCCAACCAGTCGAGGCACATGCCGGCGCGGTAGTTCGACACTTCATCCCAGCGGTTCAAGGCGATGGCGCGTTGAAACCAGACCAGCGCCTGCCGGGCGCGGTCCTGATTGTCGTCGTGGCCCAGCCAGGCGAGCGCGCGCAGTTGTTCGCCGAGCGCCTGCGCGGTTTCAAAATTCTTCGGCTCCAGGGCGAAGGCTTTTTCCAGATGCGCCCTTTTCTCCGCTGAACCGTCCGCCGCCCGTTCCGCGTGGCGCAACTCCAGCGCCTCGCGCGTGCGCGTCAGCGTCACCGGCAGCAGCAGGAACAGCACGCCAACCAGCGCGGCGGAGCCGAACAGTTTCAGCGGCAACCGCGCGGTCCACCAGTGGCGCTCGGTGGCGAAGCGCGTGTGCGTCATCACGACGGCGAGGAGCGCGGCGAAGAGCAGGGCGTTCGACGGAATGTGCAGGTTGAAATCGAAGAAGGAATGCACGAGCAGCGCGACCAGCCCGGCCGACGCGCCGAGCACGATGGCGGCGCGGTTGCTTTTCTTCTCGCCGAATTCCGAACCGCTGCGTTGCACATGCGGCCAGCAGCGCAGGATCGTCCAGGCGGCGAAGCCCAACGGCAGAAGCGCCAGTGCGAGGCCCACGAGTCCGTAATCCGCGAGCGTGTTCAGGTAATCATTGTGTGCGCGCCCGGGGCGGCCTTGCGCGGTGTTCACGGCCTCGCGGTACTGGCGGTAGCGAAGGTCGAAGTGATCCGGCCCCACGCCCGTCCAGCGATGATCCCGCCACATCTGTCCGGCGGCGACCCAGAGGCGGAGGCGAATCTCGCGGTTGTGGCCGGAGTACTGCGGCTCAGTGATGCGCTTCTCCACGGAGCGCGAGTAAAGCCACTGGCCGGTGCCGGCGATGACGAGGACCAGCCCGAGCGCGGCCCAGCGCCAGCCGCGCGTGCGCAGCAGGCAGAGCACGAGCAGACCCAGACCCGCCGCCGCCGCGATCCAGCCGCCGCGCGAGCGCGTGGCGGCCAGCCCCACCAGCATGACCAGCGCGCCGTAGAAGACACAGATGCGCGGGGCCGGAGCCAGCCGGCCAATGACCGCCACGGCCAGCGCGAGGGGCAGGATCATTTCCAAAAATCCCGCCAGATGGTTCGGACAGATGAAGCCGCCCGAGGCGCGCTCAAAATAATCCGCCGGGCGGGCCAGTCCCCAGACGGTTTCCGAATGGCGCAGCCATTGATAAATCCCGTACATCGCCACGACCGTGCCGAGGAAAACGAGGAACAGGGTGAAGCAGCGCACGGACTCCTGGCTGTAAAGATTGTTGATCACGATCAGGAAGAGCAGGGCGCAGAGCACGGCCTGAATCACCTCCTGCCGCGCTGGAAATTCCACGTCCGCCGTCTGCCAGCGCCAGATCGCAAAGCCGATGAACGGGAGGATGGCCCAGCACACCGGTGGCCAGAGGAAGCGAAACTTCGGCGCGATCCACAGGCGGGCCAGCCAGAGGCCGAGCGCGCCGAGCACCAGCCACGCGAGGACGGCGGAATCCAGCGGGCGCACGCCGCCAAAGGCGAGCGTGCCGAAAGCAATCAGTCCCAGAACCAGGCCGAGGATGGCCCGCTCCAGACAAGTATCGATGGTTTCGCGATTCATCAGGCGCGATGGGGCGGCGGCGTTTCTGTCCGAAAGCGCGCCGCTTAAAACAGGCTGTAGATAAACGGCGCGAGCGCCGAACCCTTGGCAAAAACCAGCAGCGCTCCGAGCACCACGAGGAACAGCACGATGGGGGTGATCCACCACTTCTTCCGCACGCGCAGGAAGCTCCAAAATTCTCGGGCGATGCCAAACTTGCTCATGGTTTCAGGAGTGGACGGACGACTTCATAGAGGCGGCGTCCAATGATTTCGTTGCCAGCGGCGTTAAGATGAACGGGGTCGGCATCGAGGTAAAGGTCTTTTGCCCGCGCGCGCAAATCGTCGGTGAGATCGAGCAGCGGCACGTTGAACTGCTGGCTGACCTGCTGCTTGGCGCGGAGCACGCCGTCGTCCGGCGCGTTGGTGGAGAGCAGCGTGTTCTGGCCGGGCTGATACATCAGCACCACCGGCACCTGGTTGCTGCGGGCCGTGGCGCACACCGACTCAATCGCGGCGCGGAAGAAAGCGTCCGGGTCTTTCTGCTGCTGCTCCTTGAAGAGCGTGTCCTGCTTCGGGTCCACGGGCATGAATTTCGAGCGGTGCTGCTCGTAGAAATTTTTCAACTGCACTTCCACGACGTAGTGATAGAGCGCGAAGCGGCGGAGAAAATTCTTCAGCCGCACGCGGTTGAGAAATTTTTTCACGAACGCCGGATCGCTCTGCTCGGAGAACTGCGTCCACAAATTCGCATCGGCGAGGATGACCAGGTCGGGCTGCCACTGGAGCGCGAACTCGCGGCAGAAGACGCTCATCTGCGGATAGGACCACGCGTTCACGCCGCAATTGATGACCTCGATTTTTTTCGCCGTGCCGAACTGCTCCTGAAGTTGCTTCTCCAGCAGGCCGGAATACGTCTCGGCCTCGCTCAAACCCCAGCCGAAGGTGCGCGAATCGCCGAGCGAGACGATGCGCAGCGTGCCGGCGGGTTTGGCGGCGGCAAACTCCCGTCCGCGCGTGCCATGTGAATTCACCTGCACCGGCTTGCGATCAATCTTCGTGAAGCAATCCTGGTTGGGCTTGAGCCGCCAGTAGAGCTGCGGGTGCGGCTCGTAAATTTCCACGTTGCCGTAGCCAAGGATGCGCAGCGCGAGTTCCGTAAGCGCCACGCAGAGCAGCAGGGTGAAGGCGAAGAGCGCGAGATTTTTCAGCGCGTTCTTCAGGCGCGACGGGCGCGGCGTGGGCGTCTCAGAACTGCTGCTCGTGCTCATGCTTCTCCTTGGGTTTCGAGACATCGCGCCGCAGCCAGTAGCTCGTGGCCTGCGGCTCCAGTTTTTGACTGAGGAAATCCTTGCCCACCAGTCGCGCGAGCAGCCCGAGCGGGGTCACCATCAGCGCGAACAGCAGCGTGAGTAAAATGGTGGAGACAATCGCGCCGAGGATCATCGCCAGCGTCATCCAGCCGACGTAAATCCATTTCAGGCTGCGCGGCAGAATCGCGCCGAGCACGACCAGTGGCCCGCCTGGCACCAGCAGCCACCAGAACCACGGCTTGTGCCATTTGGGAATCCAGAATAGCAGCGCCAGCGCGCAAAACACGCCGCCTACCACGAGACCGAACTTCCGCAAGTCGCGCGGCGTGGCCTTCTGCAATCCTTTGATGTCGTCGCGCAGCATGAGTCAGTCGAGTTCGAATTCCTTGAGCCAGTCAATGTCCTTGTCGAGCGGCTTCTGGTCCTTCTTCTCCAGCAAAAAATTCCCGACGATGAGGTAATCCATGTTCGTCCGCATGAAGCAGCGATACGCATCCTCGGGCGAGCCGACGATGGGTTCGCCGCGCACATTGAACGACGTGTTGATGATCACCGGGCAGCCGTGCTTTTCCTCGAAGCGTTTGATGGTCCGATAGTAAAGCGGGTTCCAGTCTTCGGTCACGGTCTGCACGCGCGCGGAATAATCAACGTGCGTCACGGCGGGAATGGTCGAGCGCAGCGTGAGCAGCTTTTCGAGGCCGAACTTCTTGTTCTCCTCCTCCGTCAGTGCGCGCGTGTGCTGCTTCGCCACGGGCGCGACGAGCAGCATGTAGGGGCTTTCCTCGTCCAAGTCGAACCACTCGTGGACGCGTTCGCGCAGCACGGACGGCGCGAAGGGACGGAAACTTTCGCGGAACTTGATCTTCAAGTTCATCGTCTCCTGCATCTTCGCCGAGCGCGCGTCGCCGATGATGGAGCGTCCGCCGAGCGCACGCGGGCCGAACTCCATGCGGCCTTGGAACCAGCCGATCACCTTGTCGCTCGCGATGAGGTCGGCGATGCGATCCGGAATCTGATCGTCATCCAGTTCCACGAAAGGCGTGTTCTGCGACTGGAAGAATTTGCGGATGTCATCGCGCTTGAACTCCGGTCCGAGGTAGCTGCCGCGTTGCGAGTCACGCACGCCGTCCGCCTTGCGGCCATGGCCCAAGTATTCGTGCCAAGTGAACAGCGCTGCGCCGAGCGCGCCGCCCGCGTCGCCCGCCGCCGGCTGAATCCAGATGCGGTCGAAGATGCCTTCGCGCAGAATTTTCCCGTTCGCCACGCAGTTCAGCGCCACGCCGCCCGCGAGACAGAGGTTCCGCTGCCCGGTCTCTTTGCGAATGTGTTTCGCCATCCGGTACATGACTTCCTCGGTCACGTCCTGCACCGAGCGCGCCAGATCCATGTCCAGTTGCGTGAGCTTCGACTCGGGCTTGCGCGCCTCGCGACCGAAGAGCGCGGCGAAGTTCGCGTTCGTCATCGTGAGGCCGACCGCGTAGTTGAAATACTTCATGTTCAACCGGAAGGAGCCGTCCTCCTTCAGGTCAATCAGCTCGCGCAGAATCACGTCCGTGTACTTCGGCTCGCCGTAAGGCGCGAGGCCCATGAGTTTGTATTCGCCCGAATTCACGCGGAAGCCGGTGAAGTAGGTGAACGCGCTGTAGAGCAACCCGAGCGAATGCGGGAAGTGCAGCTCGCCCGCGATCTGCACATGCCCGTCGCGCCCCGTGCCGTAGCTCGTCGTCGTCCACTCGCCCACGCCGTCCACGGTCAGGAACGCCGCCTCCTGAAACGGCGACGGATAAAACGCCGACGCCGCGTGCGCCTCGTGATGCTCGGGAAAAATAATCGGCCCCTCGAAGTTCAGCTCTTTCTGCAACTCCGTCTTCATCCAGATCTTCTCTTTGATCCAGACCGGGATGGCCTTGAGGAACGAGTGAATGCCACTCGGCGCACAGGCGAGATACGAGTGCAGGATGCGGTCAAACTTCACGAACGGCTTCTCGTAGAACGCCACGTAATCCAGTTCCGCCGTGGTGATGCCGCCCTCGCGCAGGCAATACTCCACCGCATTTCGCGGATAGCGCTCGTCGTGCTTCTTGCGCGTGAAACGCTCCTCCTGCGCGGCGGCGATGATCACGCCGTCGCGCACCAGGCACGCCGCGCTGTCGTGGTAGTACGCGGAGAGGCCGAGAATGTTCACGCTCTTGGTTCCGGGTTTCGACACAGGGCGGAGTGAGTATCAGAAACTTTCCGGGAAGCGAAGCGGAGAATCAGCCTTCGGGAGTGTCGAGCAATTGTTGCAAGCGCGGGCGCAGGGAAGCCGGGATCTTTGCGAGCGAGGCGGCATCCACCAGCCCCACGTCGATCAAGTCGCGCAGATGCACGCGATCCTTGTCGCGGAAGGCCGTAAGTTTCATCGTCACCAGTGCCTCCAGGGAAATGAGGCGGAAGGTTTCCGTGGCCTCGGATTCTTGCGGTCCGGGTGTGACCGCGAGTTCTCCCGCTCGAATCAGTTCGCCGGCAAAAACGATGTGAACCGCGTCCCGCGCCTTCGCTTCCGGCCCGTCGAGGAACATGTCGATCCCCTTCACATGCCGGTAAACAAAACCGGCGGCGGTCAGCGCGGCGGTGGCAACGGGCAAATCTGCGCGGTGCAAAAGAATGTCCACATCCTGCGTGTTGCGAACGGCGGCCTCATCCACGCGTGAGACCCACGCTGCCACAGCGTTGCCGCCCACCACCGCATACGGCACGCGCGCTTCTTCGAGCAACCGCGCCGCGCGCAGCAACCGCTCGCGAACTTTTTCCACCGCGTTGCTCATGCGTTCCCAGGAGACAGTGGAATAGGTCGGGGTGGCCATGATGTTTCGCGCCGCGCAGAACTCATGCGAAAGCCAGACGCCCTTTGGCTTCTGGCAGCGGCCAGCCTTCCTTGCGGGCCGTCGTGACGTAATCATCAATCATCGCCTCGGCATTTTTGAGCGCTGTCGCCCGCGTTTCGCCATCGGTGATCAAGCTGGGAAGTTCAGGCACCTCGGCAAGAAAGCAGCCGTCCTGCTCGCTCCAGTAAACGACGATCTCGAATTTCGTGTTCATAACAGTCCGTTCGCCTGCAAAACTTTTCGCGCCTGCCGCACTTGATACGGCTTCGCCTGCCCGCCCTGCGGCTGCAAATTGATTATGTCCGCCAGCCCCAACTTGCGGAAGAAGTGATGACTTCCGCTGATCCGCATTTCAACCCCCAGC
>JANNGC010000954.1:0-5917 GCA_031380445.1 Pedosphaera sp. | reverse complement strand
TGAGCGAACCGTTGCCGCAGGAGGCGCGCGGCTTCTACGTGTTGAGCGGCTACGCGGCGCAGCGCACCAACGATCTCGCCAGCGGTTATTCGCCCGAACAATCCACACCGCCCTCGCGCAACATGGACGTGGCCGCGCTCTACTTTTTGCTGCCCGTCGCCGGTGGCGGACACGGCGGCTATCTGCCCTCGGACGCCGTGCCGAACACCTGGCTCACGAGCACCGCGCTCAAGATGCTCGTCGGCTATCCGGTGGACGGCTCGCAATTCGGCACGAGCCTCGTGGCGGGCAAGATGTATCAAACCGTTCCGCAGCCCTTCCCGTTGAGCCTCGCCACCGATCCCGTGCCGGGGCAGCAAGAAGTTTATGTCGCGCCGTGGTTCTTGAGTTATCCGGGCAACAGCGGCGGGCCGCTCTACGTGCAGTTGAACGGCTCCTACTATCCGGCGGCGGTGTATCTCGGCACGCTCTTCAGCGGTTCGCAGCCCTACGAGTCGGTGGTGAGCGCCATCGACAGCAACTTGGTGAACCTGATCACGCTGGCCGCGAGTCAGGGCGACAGCGGCACGAACTTCACGGGCGGTGGCGTCATCACGATCATTCCCAGCGCCGGCATCAACGCGAGCCATCCGGGCTATGTGCAGTTTCGCCTCACGCCGCCGGCGGCGGTGCGCGCCGGAGCGGCGTGGCGGCTGCTGGGCGACAGCGTGTTCACGAACACGCCGAACTACACCCGCTCCATCACCTCGACCAACGGCTTCGCGGTGGAGTTCAAGCCGGTCCCGGGCTTCAACCTGCCGAGCAACCAGTCCGTGTTCGTGTCGCCGGGAATCCTGATCACCAACACCGCGTTTTATTCCGTGCACAGTCCGCTGCTGGCGAATACCCGTGCCGCCGGGATCAGCAAGCTCGGCATGACCGGCACGACCGGCACCGTGTACCGGCTGGAGAAAACGAACTTGCTGCATGGAACGAATGCTTGGATACCAGTGAGCACGAACACGATCCGCACCAACGGCTTCAACCCCGTGCTGACCAATCCGCCGGCGGGTTTCTACCGGCTGCTGTGGCTGACGAATTTCTGATGAGCCTCGCTCTCGGAGCAAACGCTTCGATGGAGTGAGCCCGCTGGGAGCGCCGGCTGGAAGCCGGCGTGTTGCCCAACGTGCTGCCAGTTTGCAACTGGCAGAGGGCCGCCAAGTCGGAACAGTGTCCGCAAGTTCCGGCTCGCCAGCAACGCGCGAGCCTCACCTGCCGGTTGCAAACCGGCAGCACGTTGTTTTTCTCCCGGCATAAACACGCCGGCTGGAAGCCGGCGCTCCCAGGGTTCCGCGACAACAGCCGTTCACTTTCCCTGGTTCGCCTGGCGGACAAACTCTTCGAGGCGTCGCGAGATTTTCTCCAGCGCGGGACGCTGTGGCGCGAAGCGCGGATCGGCCATCCACTGCTGCACCACGCGCAGCGACGCCGCGTCGCACGCGGCGAGCGTTGCGTGATCCGTCGTGCGGTTCTGCGTGAGAAGGTTTTGCGAGATCATGAAGTTCGCGTTCGGGAAAGTTCCGGCGAACGCTTCCAGTTCCGCCGTGCTCAGGTTCGGGTTGGAAAAATACTGCTCCAGAATCTCCCGCTGCCGCGCATCGCGCACGTCGCCGCGCGCGAAATAATTCGCCCGCGTCTGCTCGCGGCCTTCCATCCACTCCGGCGCGGCCTGCAAGGCCGTGAGCGTGGCGGTCGCATCATTGAGCACCAGCCGGTCGAGCGTGAGGAACGACGCGTGGGCCACGGCCGGGTTGTCCTTGCGGCGAAGCAAATCGGAGAGCACGGGCAGGAGGCCCGTGCCGCCGACGAAGACCGCCGTGTCGAACGCTTCCAAATATCCGACCGACGGCTCGCGCTGCCACGGCTCGTGCCGGAGCAGTTCGCCAGTCTTCTGTTCCAGCAGCGCGCGGGCTTCCGCGCTCGCGTCGCCGCGCGCGAGATTGCGCAGCGCCACTGCCCATTCATCCGGCGAGTCTTTGCTGGCGAGAATGATTTTCGCGTACTCCGCTGCTGCCGCCGGATCGAGCCGCGCCATTTCATCGAGCAGAAAGGTGCGCAGCGTGGGCGCTTCATCCAGCGCGCCGCTGGCGTTGATTTTGAATCCAAGTTTCGTCGGCGCGTCTGTGCGCGAATCGAGCAGGCGCCGGACTTCGGCCACGGCCTCGTTCGTCGGCAGGGACGCGAGGCGTGCGCGCAGTTCGGCCAGTTGCAGGCGCGTCGTGGCCGCATCCGGCGTGGCCTTCATCTGTCCGGCCAGCTCTTGAAATTTGGATTTGAAATGTTCCGGCACGGGCGGCGGTGCAGTGATGGACGGGGCGTTGGTCTGCGTCGTTCCGGCGTCCGGCGTGGTGTTGCGTGGCGGCGTGCCGCGCGGCCACAGCCACGCCGCGAGCGCGATGACTCCGAGCAGCATCGCGCCATTCAGCCAGCGGCGGGTTTTCGGATTATGTTCAGAACGGTTCATGTCGCGGTTTGAGCTTGGTCTTGGATAGCAAGCCGTCGGAGCCATGCAAAGCCCGGAACAGCCGGGCGCATTTAGGAAATCCGATGAACACGAGACGGGAAAGTCTCGTGACCTGCCGGCAGGAATGTCGGCGTTACGCCGCAGGAGTTTGCTTTCCGCCGTCTGGCGCAGCCTCTAGCCTGCGCTCCAGTGAACGAGCGGCTCAAAAATAAATTGCATCACCCGTGGGTCAGCGGTTCGTTGGGCGGCGCGCTGCTCGCGCTGGCCGGCGTGGCGCTGCTGATTTTCTCCTTCGGCCAGGGGCTGGCGCACTGGAGCTACGATTTGTCCCAGCAGTTGGCCGGCGGCACCACCGTGGACGACGTCGTGATCGTGGAGCTCCAGCAGGATTCCTTCAAGGCGCTCGATCAGGCCCCCGCCTCCTACGACCGCGCGCTGCACGCGCAACTCATCACGCGGCTCAAGGAACTCGGCGCGCGGCTGATCGTCTTCGACATCGAATTCATCGACCCGCGTCCCGGACAGCTCGCGTCGGATCAGAAGCTGGCGGCGGCGTTGCGTGCGGCCAGCAATGTCGTGCTCAGCGCGGACCTGCACAGCGACACGCGGCTCGGTGCGCGGAATCTCGAAGTCACGATGCCCCTGGATTCTTTGCGCGACGCGGCGCTCGGAGTGGGACTCGCCACCGTTTCGCTCGACGCGGACCGTTCCGTGCGCGAGCAGTATCCCGGCACGAGCCAGACGCCGAGTCTCGGGTGGAAGGCGGCGGAACTGGCGGGCGCGGAAGTGACGCAGCGGGCGGAGGCGCGCTTCGAGGAACGCTGGTTGAATTATTATGCGCCCCGGCCGTTTCGCACCTGCGCCGTGGTGGACGTGCTCTCGAACAATCTGCCGGCGAATTTTTCCTTCTCGAACAAGGTGGTCTTCATCGGCGCGGGCAAGACGGCGGGCTACGCCGGTGACGAGAAGGAGGAGGTGCGGACGCCGTGGACGCGCACGGGCGGAGAGTGGGCCTTGGGCGTGCAAGTTCACGCGCTCACGTACACGAACTTGCAGCGCGGCGACTGGTTTCGCCGCTGGCCCGCGCTGATCGAAGCCCTGCTCATCGCGGGCGCGGGACTGCTGCTCGGCTTCGGCGTGAGCCGCCTGCGTCCGCCGGGTGCGACGGCGCTCGCGCTCGGCGTGGCGCTCGCGGCCACGGCGGTTTCGTTGCTGCTGGCCGCGAAGTTCAACACCTGGTTTCCGTGGCTGATCATCGCGGGCGTGCAAGTGCCGGTCGCGCTGGGCTGGTCGTTTTTCCTGCATTCCATGCGCGCCTACGTGGAGACGAAGGTGTTGCAAAGCTCGCTGGAACTTTACCTCTCGCCGCAGCAGGTGAAGCAGATTCTCAAGACGCCCGCGCTGCTCAAACCCGGCGCGACGCAGAAGACGGTGAGCATTCTCTTCAGCGACATCGCCGGTTTCTCGAAAATTTCCGAGCGCATGGACCCGGACGATCTCGTGAAGCTGCTGAACCAGTATTACGAGACGGCGATCCATTGCGTGCATCAGACGGACGGCACGGTGATGAACCTGATCGGCGACGCCATCTTCGCGATCTGGAACGCGCCGCAAGAGCACCCGGACCATCACGAACGCGCCTGCCGCGCCGCGCTGCTGCTGAACCAGGCGCTGGTGCAGTTCGAGTCCGCCAGCCTGAACCTGCCGCTGCACACGCGCGTGGGCCTGCACACCGGCGTGGTCTGCGTGGGCAACATCGGCAGCTCGAAACGCTTCGACTACACGGCCATCGGCGAGAGCGTGAACCTGGCCGCGCGCCTCGAAGGTTTGAACAAGCAGCTCGGCACGAACATTCTCGCCACGCGCGAGATTCAGAAAACCGCCGGCGACAAACTCGTCTCGCGGCTGGTCGGTCATTTCAAGTTCAAGGGCTTTGATCAGGTCGTGGAAGTTTACGAAATGATCGGGACGGTGGAGAGCGAGGAGGGGACGCGCGCGTGGCGGCAATCTTTCGCCGCGGCCCTCAGCCGCTTTCAACGCAAAGCCTTCGATGAGGCCGCCGAGGGTTTCCGCAAGACGCTCGAACTGCATCCCGCCGACGGCCCGAGCAAATTTTATCTGGATCGCCTCCCGGCGTTGCAGGCGAATGCGCCGGCCGCAGACTGGTTTGGCGAAGTGGATTTGCGGGAGAAGTGAAGGCCCGCACCGGGATTCTTAACCGCAGATAAACGCGGATTAACGCAGATGAAAAACGGCGTTCCCACATGGCCCGGCATTTTCTCCCAAATTTTTTATCTGCGTGAATCTGCGGTTCAAAGAATCACCCCACCCGCGCCAGCACCGCCTCGCAAATTGCCGTGGCCGCGCGCGGCTGACCGAGGGCGCGGGCCGCACGTGACATCGGGGCCAGCTTCTTCGAGTCGAGCAGCGTGGTTATTTTGAACGGCAAATCTTCGAGGCAGTTCGCCTTCACCGCCGCACCTTGCTCCAGAAGAAAATCACTGTTCGCCGCCTCCTGGCCGGGAATTGGATTCAGGATGAACAACGGCTTGCCCATGGCGAGCGCTTCCGACGTGGTGAGCCCGCCGGGCTTGGTGAGAATCAAATCCGACATGGCCATCAGTTCGTGCATGTTCGTGGCGAAGCCGAGCACTTGCGTGGTGTGACGATGCGGGAGCGCGGCGAGTTGCGTGCGCAGCTTCTCGTTCTTGCCGCAGACGACGATGACTTGCAGCGCGCGTTCGATCTTGCCGAGTTCGCCGAGAATTTCCCGCACCGGCCCCATGCCGAAGCCGCCGCCGAGCACGAGCAGGGTCGGCACATTTTGCGCGAAACAAAATTGTGCGCGCAGCCTGTCCGCGTCCACGCGCGCGGAAAATTTTGCGGCGATGGGAATGCCCGTCACCGCCACGTCCGCCTCCCCTGCCCCGCGCGCCACGAGCCGCGCTTTGGTCGCGGGCGCGGCCACGCAGAACAGATTCACGCACGGCTCCATCCACAACGCGTGCGCCTCAAAATCCGTGACGATGCAGGTGATGAAGGGCTTGGTGGAAAGCCTCGCGCTGCGAGGCGAGTTCAGCTTTTGCTCGGACTGCGGTCGCAGCGCGGCCGCTGCCACCTGCGCCGCCGCCAGCTTCTTGCTCAACCGCTTGCTCGCCAGCACGCCGCCCATGATTTCCAGCGGCAAATAATGCGGCGCGAGAATCACGTCGGGCGCGAACTCCACGACTTCTTTCACAAAGGACTTCGCCATCACGCCGGACGAGCGACGGCGGAATTTCGTCAACTCCTTGATGCGCGCGGGATGGTCCGTCTTCCTGAACATCATCGCGTAGAGGTCCGGCGCGTGTTCGATGAGCTTGAGGTAGCCCTTCACGTAAATCTTCCGATACCAGCGCGGCGTGTAGTCCAGTA
>JANNGC010000948.1:0-8148 GCA_031380445.1 Pedosphaera sp. | reverse complement strand
AGATGCGCCCAAACGCCACGCCCCGGCAAGCCCCGACTCGACACCCCTTCCGCCCTCTCCTACCTTCGCCGCGCCCAATGTCCGTCGCCGCCCATCAGCTCCTCCGCGAACTCATCGCGTTACCCAGCGTGAACCCCGCGTTCCTGCCGGGCCGCGACGACCTCACCGGCGAGCAGCGCGTTGCGGACTTCCTGGCCTTCACCGCCGACCGCGCCGGGCTGGAGCTGGAGTGGCAGGAGGTTTTCCCCGGTCGCTCCAACTTGCTCATCCGCCTCACGCCCGCCGGGGGCAAGGTCCGTCGCCGCATCCTGCTCGCGCCGCACATGGACACCGTGGGCCACGAGCGCATGGCCGACACACTTTTCGTCCCGACCAAAAAAGGCGACCGCCTGTTCGGTCGCGGCGCTTGCGACACGAAAGGTTCCGTGGCCGCCATGCTCACCGCGTTGTTGCGCGTGGCGAATTCCCCCGCGCGTCCGCAGGAAACAGAAATCATTTTCACCGCGCTCGTGGACGAGGAGAGCGGTCAAAGCGGCTCGCGTTCTCTCGTCGCCAGCGGCTTTCGCGCTGACCTCGCCATCGTGGGCGAACCAACGCTCCTGCGCGTCATCACCGCGCACAAGGGCGACCTCTGGCTCCGGCTCCGCACACACGGCAAGGCCGCGCACGGATCGCGCCCCGAACTCGGACGCAACGCCGTCCACACGATGGCCCGCGTCGTGGACTGGCTGGAAACGGATTACGCCCAACAGCTCGCGAAGAAGAAGCACCCGCTGCTCGGCTCGGCCACGATCAATGTCGGTTCCATTCGCGGCGGCACGCAGCCGAACATTGTGCCCGATCTTTGCGAAATCTCCGTGGACCGCCGCACCATCCCCGGCGAGAACGACGCTGCGATCATCCGCGACCTCCGCGCGCAACTCCGCGCGCGCGGCCTGACCGTCGAAGTCACCGACAATAAAAACGCCGCGCCCTGCCGCCCGATGGAAACCGACGCGCGCCTCCCGCTCGTGCAATCCCTGCTGCGCACCGCGAAACAACGCGCCCCGCTCGGCGCGCATTTCTTCAGCGACGCCGCCGTCTTCGCCGCCGCCGGCACGCCCGCCGTCCTGTTCGGCCCCGGCGACATCGCGCAAGCCCACACCGCCGACGAATGGATTTCCCTGCGCTCCCTGAACCGCGCCACCGATCTGCTGGAAAAATTTCTCCGCGAACTGCCCTGACACCAAACACCGCGCCGCGCCGTCCTCTGGGGAACCTGATGAAACGATACGCCTCGCTGCTGGGATTGTTTTTTGTGTTCGCGCTGCACGCAGCGGATTCCGCCCCGCGTCCCACACTTTTCATCATCGGCGATTCCACGGTGAAGAACGGGACGCGCGGGCAGCGGGGCTGGGGCGAGGTCATCAGCCCGTTTTTCGACACGAACAAAATTCGCATCGAGAACCACGCCATCGGCGGGCGCAGCAGCCGGACGTTTCTCACCGAGGGACGCTGGGATCGGGTGCTGACGAATTTGCAGCGCGGCGATTTCGTGCTCATCCAGTTCGGCCACAACGACGGCGGCGCGGTGAACGACACCAGCCGCGCGCGCGGCAGCATCAGGGGCACCGGCGAGCAGACGCAGGAGATCGACAACTTGCTGACCAAGAAACACGAGGTCGTTCACACCTTCGGCTGGTATTTGAAAAAGTATGTCGCCGACGCGAAAGCGAAAGGCGCGACACCCATCATGTGCTCGCTCGTGCCGAGAAAAATGTGGAAGGACGGCAAGATCACGCGCGGCGACAATTACGCGAAGTGGGCGGAGGAAGTGGCGCGCGCGGAAGACGCCGCTTTCGTGGACCTGCGCGAAATCATCGCCCGCCGCTACGACACGCTGGGTGTGGAGAAGGTCAACGAACTGTTTGGCGACGATCATACGCACACGAACCCGGCCGGCGCGGAGCTGAACGCGGAGTGTGTGGTGGCGGGGCTGAAAGCGTTGTCCACGAATGCGTTGAGCAAACTGCTCTCGCCGCGCGCGGAAGCGGTGGCGGCGTTTGCGCGTTAAACACGGAGCGCGGGTTTTCCAACCCGCAGCAACGTGCGACGACCGGGCGCGCTCGTCATGCACCACGCCTCCCTGACTTCTCACGTTGCTGCGGACTGGAAAGTCCGCGCTCCGTTCACCCGCCCGCGAACACCGGACTGAATCCGGCCTTCGTCAAAATGCGCGCGACCTCCTCCCGTTTGTCGCCTTGGATTTCGATGTGTCCGTCCTTCACCGTGCCGCCGGTGCCGCAGGCTTTCTGCATTTCCTTGGCGAGCTTTTCTTTCTCTGGCAGGCCGATGCCGACGAAGTTTTTCACCACCGTCACCGTCTTGCCGCCGCGTCCGGCAGTCGAGCGGATGATGTCCACGCGGCCCCGGCTCTTGCGCGGCGCTTTGGTTTCGGGCGCGTCGTGCGACTGGCCCGGTGGAAGTCCGGTGCTGTTCAAGTTGGAGAAAGGATTGTTGAAGTCGCTCATGTTCTTGGGTGGTTAATTTTTTAGCGCAGCGAGCGTCCGTGTGTCTTCAACCACTTTTCGGCGGCGCGAAACTCGGGACAGACTTGCTCGACCTCCTGCCAGAATTTTCGCGAGTGGTTCATCTGCCGCAGGTGCATCAGCTCGTGGAGAATGATGTAGTCGGTGACAAAGCCCGGGGCCTGCACCAACCGCCAGTTCAGCGAGACCGTGCCGCGGCGCGAGCACGAACCCCAGCGGGATTTTTGATCGCGCACCGTCACCCGCTGCACGCTCAGGCCGTGCTGCTGAGCGAAGTGGAAAACGCGCGGCGGCAATTCCACGGTGGCGAGCCGGCGCAGGTGGCGCTCAATCGCGGGACGGCAGTCCCCCTCGTTTTGCGCAAGACGCACGGATTGATCGGCAAAGGCCAGGCCGTGTGCATCGCCAGCAATAGCGACCTTCTCACCCCGGTAGAAAATTTCCGCGCCTACTGTCCAAGTAGTTTTTCCCGGCGGGCGTGCGGCCACGCGCTGCATCTGTTGGCGCAGCCAGTCCGTGTGCTTCTCCGCGAACTGCCGGGCCATCACCTCCGAGCCGCCGCGCGGCACCGTGACGCGCGCGGTGCCATCCGGCCGCAGGCGGAGCACGTAGCGCCGGGCGCGCGGGTGGCGCACGAAGAGCAGCGGCACGCTCTGGCCGTCCACAAGCACGACGCTGCCCGCCACGGGCGGCGGGCGGCGCAGGCGCATCAGGAACTTGAACGGCACGGGCGGATTCAACGTGGCGGTCACGGGCTTTGGCAATGACAAGTCACGTCGTGGGCTGACCAAAATGCAGACGGCCCTTGGCCCGGCGGTGATTTTGTTGAAAGAATCTTCGCAGCGGCGGCTTACCTGAATTGAATGACGACGACATTGCCCGAGCCTGGAACGGATGCCTTCCTGCCCACGCGGCAGAGTTTGCTCTCCCGTTTGCGGGACTGCGGCGATGACGCGGACTGGCGCGAGTTCTTCGAGAACTACTGGCGGTTAATCTACAATGTCGCGCGCAAGTCGGGGCTGGCCGACGCGGAAGCGCAGGACGTGGTGCAGAGCACCTTCATCTATCTCACGCGCAAGATGCCGAAGTTCCAGTACGACCCGGCGCGCGGCTCGTTCAAGTCGTGGCTGCGCGTGATCACGCGCTCGCGCATCTCGGTGCATCGGCGGCAGGAGGCCGCCGGGTTGCGCACGCGCGAGCCGTTCGCGGATGGTGAGGCGGACGATCTGCTCGCGCAAATCCCCGACGCCTCGGGCGACGCGCTGGACGAACTCTGGCAGCGCGAGTGGGAGGACAATTTGCTTGAGGCCGCGCTGCGCCGCGTGCGCGCGAAAGTCAGCGCGCGGCATCTGCTCATGTTCCGGCTCACCACGTTGAACGGCCTGCCGCTGACGCAGGTGGCGCGCAAGCTGGACGTGAGCGTGCCGCAGGTTTATCTGGCGCGGCATCGCGTTGGGAAACTGTTCAGGGCCGAGGTGGCGCAACTGCGGCGCGAGGCGGAATAGAATTTCAAATGACGAATGACGAATGGGTGATCGAGACGGAAGGCTTGAGGAACGGGCCCGCCGCTCCGGTCTCTCGTTGTTTTGACCCAGCCGGAACTCGCTCCCCCGCCATTCGTCATTTGTCCTTCGTCATTTTCTCATGACCGTCCCGCCCTCCATCCCCGACCACACGCTGCTCCGGCCCATCGGGCGCGGTGGGTATGGCGAAGTGTGGCTGGCGCGGAACATCATGGGCGCGTGGCGCGCGGTGAAAATCATCTGGCGAAATCGTTTCCAGAGCGAACGTCCGTATGAGCGCGAGTTCACCGGCGTGCAACGCTACGAACCGGTCTCGCGCACGGCGGGCGGGCTGGTCCATGTGCTGCACGTCGGGCGCGATGACATGGCGGGGTGCTTCTATTACGTGATGGAACTTGCCGATGCGGCGAATGACGAATGTCGAATGACGAATGACGGAAGCTCTTCCGCGTCCGCCTCGACATTCGTCATTCGTCATTCGGATTTCTACCAGCCCCGCACCCTCCGCTCTGATCTCCAGCATCACCGGCGCCTCCCCACCGCCGAGGCGCTGCGGCTCGCGCTCGACGTGGTGGGCGGGCTGGCGCGGTTGCATGAACAGGGTCTCGTTCATCGCGACGTGAAGCCGGGCAACATCATCTTCGTGGACGGACGCGCGAAGCTCGCGGACATCGGGCTGGTCTCGGCGGAAGGCGAGAGGCAGACGTTCGTGGGCACAGAGGGCTACGTGCCGCGCGAAGGGCCGGGCACGCCGCGCGCCGATCTTTACGCCTTCGGACTCACGCTCTACGAGGCGAGCACGGGCTACGCGCCGGAGCGGTTTCCCGATCTCCCGGCGCAGTGGATGGAAGAGCCCGGCGATGACGATGCGCTGGAGTTGAACGAGATCATTCTCAAATGTTGCGAGAGCGATCCCGAGCGCCGCTACCAGAGCGCGCAGGAATTGCAGGCCGACCTCGCGCTGCGCCAGAGCGGCCAGAGCGTGCGCCGCGTGCGCGCCTTGGAGAAGCGCGTGGTGCGTCTCCGCCGCGTTGGATTGCTGGCGGCAGTGCTGCTCGTCTCGGCGGTGCTGCTCGCGGCCTTCTCGAACTGGCGCGCGGCCGTGGCCGAGAAACTTCAGGCCCGCGAGACGCAGCTTCGCACGCGCGCCGAGACCGCCGAGCAGGACGGGCGCGCGCGCCTGCACGCCGCGCTCACCGCGCAGGCCCGCGCCGTGGTGCAGAGCACAGACGCCGGACGGCGCGAACGTGCGCTCGACGCCGTGCGCCATGCCGCGGTCATCCGCGCCACGCCGGAATTGCGCCAGCACGCCTTCGCCGCGCTCGCCCAGCCGGACATGGTCGAGGAACGCACGATTGATCTGGGGCCGGAGCCGGCGGGGCGCAGCTTCGACCGCGACTTCACACGGCTGGCCATTGGGCGCGGCGCGGACACGGTGGAAATTCATTCGCTCGCGGATCGCGGTTCCATTCTGCGCCTGCGGCACGACGGCCCGGCGGATGCGCGGCTCCCGCAGTTCAGCGCGGACGGACGGTTCCTCGCTTTCAAACAGGATCGAACTCTCTTCGCCGACCTCGAAGTCTGGAATCTCGCCACGACCCAGCGCGTGTTTCGCGCCACCAATGCCGTGGTCAAGGACGCCTTCGCCTGGCATCCGCGCGCGCCGCGCCTGCTCGTGGCGCGGCCCGACCGCCAGCTCGTGGAATGGGACGTGACGGGCGGCGGTTACTCCAACGCCTGGCCCATGATCTCCGCCGCGCCGCAGCTCGCCTACGCGCCAGACGGTCTGCGGGCCGGATTGATTCGTAACGGGCGCGGCGGCGACTTGATCGAAATTCGCAGCCTCACGAACGGCGCGATGCTCGCCGAGTGGCCGCTGCCCACGACCTTGCGCGGGCTGGCCTGGCATCCCGACGGCCAGTGGCTCGCCGTAGGCTGTGGTGATGGCAAGGTGCGGCTCGTCCACGCCACGAACGGCGCACACCTCATCGTCGGCGAGCACAAGGCGCAGGTCGTGGGCGCGGCCTTCGCGCTCGGCGGCGAACTGCTCTTCACGCGCGGCTGGGACACGACCGTGAACGCCTGGAATCCGGCGCAACACCGGAAGGAAATGACCTTCACCGTCAGCGCCCATCATATTCAGGTCACGCCGGACGGGCGTCGCCTCGCGGTGATTGACACGAAAGCCGCGCGCCTCTTCCGCCTCGGTCGCGCGGAGGAATGCCACGAGCTGGAAACGGACTTGCCGCTCACCACGAGCCGCGCCTTCTTCTCCCGCGACGGCCACTGGCTCTGCCTGGATGGCAATGAAAGTTTCGCCGTCTGGGATCTCGCCGCGACCGGCCCGGCGGTAATGGCGGAGGCTCGGGAGTTGAAAGTGCTCGGCTTCACCGCTGACTCCGCGCAACTGCTCGCCGCGTCCTCCGAAAAAATTTACGGCTGGCGCACGTCGGCGTCTGCGACCCACAGCCACGGCCGCGCGGCGTGGACGCGCCTGTCCGACGCCCAGCTTCCTCCGCTGCGGCGCGGCGCGAATGATCTGTCCTCCTGCGTGTGGACCAATGCGGCGGATGGCCGGGTCGAGATTTTTCAGAGCACCCTTTTGACCGAAAGCGCCCCGGCCGTCGGAGGCTGGTTGGCCCGGCGCACCCTGCGGCAGCGCGTCGTCCCCGTGCTGCGCACGGACACCGGAGCGATCTCGACGCGGCTGACGAACCGGACCGAGGTGCATTTCGTAAATTTTTCCCCGGCGGGCGACCGGCTCGCGGTGCTCACGGAAGATGAGTTGAAAATTCTCAACACCACCAACTGGCAGCCGCTGGTGCAGCGGCCCGCGTGGGGGCGCGTGTTTTCGCATTTGGAATTTTCTTCCGACGCGCGGCTGCTGCTGGCCGTGGAAAACGGCGAGACCTCCGCGCTGCTCGACGCGGCCACGCTGGAAACCATCCTGCCCATGCCCGCCTGGCATCACCCGCTCGCGCTCAGTCCCGACGGACGCTGGCTCATCGTCCGCGTCGAGGCCCGCCGCGTGCAATTGTGGGACTACCCCGCCCTCCGCGCCCGCTTCCGTGGGCTGGGAATTGACTGGTGACGTGCCCCCGACGTCCCGCCGGGTGGAGGCGCGCGGACGACGGGAGTGAACGAACTTTTTACCGCAGAGAAGTAGAGAGGGGAGAAACCTTCGGTGTGAACAAGATTCCAATCGGAGCCAGGTAGTTCGCGCAGAGGTTCAAGGGATCAAAGCCCTGGCCGCCCGTGACCAACGCCCCCGTGATCCAGAATGGACGGCATCGCGTAACGGACATCGCCGGCAGCAGCAACACGTTCTACCGTCGGCGACGCCCGTAGCGGCCGACTCTCGACGGGCGGCTGGAAGTTTTTTCTCCTTTTTTGCAAGAACACCGCCCGAGTCGGCTTACCCACCTTGATGAAAAGATTGCTCACACTTCTGGCCGTCCCTCCGTGCGGAGGACGAAGCGGAACCTTCCGCCTGCTCGCGCTGCTGCTGGGGGCGGCGATTTTGCCGGCCTGCGCGGCGGATCGTATCTGGGACGGCACTCTGTTGTCAGATGACGGGCCCTTTCAAAGCGGCGGGAGTTGGTCAATGCTCTTGGCTCCGGGTTCGTCCGACTACGCCGTTTTTAGTCTGAACACCAGTTACACGGTGGACTGGAACAGCGGCGGGGATGTCCTGAACGCGGGCGCGCGCTTCAACGGCTCCGCTGGCATCGTCACGCTGGATATTGGCACGCGCCTGTGGCGGCTGACCAACAGCCTGCTCATCGGTTCCACCGCCGGGGCCGACGCCACGGCCCGCCTGCCCAGCGGCACGCTCCTCGTGACGAACCTCGCCGGAAACGCCCTCGTCAATCTTGGCTCGGGCGGGCGGGGCGGTCTGCACCTGGACGGCGGCACGCTGGTAGCGGACTGGCTGCTCGCGACAAACAGCGGCCCGGGCTTCACCAATTCCCGGCTCCTCCTGAATCGCGGCACGCTCACCACCCGGCGCGGCTCGGCCCTTGTGCAGAGCAACAATTTCCTGATCGGCAACTCGAACGGGCAGGTCGCGGTTTGGAACATCGAGGGCGGCACCAACA
>JANNGC010000938.1:0-3121 GCA_031380445.1 Pedosphaera sp. | reverse complement strand
ACCGCGAGCGGCGCGAACCTGCGCTACCAATGGCGCGCGTTCGGCACCAACCTTCTGAACGAAACCAACGCCGCGCTCGCGCTCCCGTCCGTCCAGTTCTCACAGGCCGGTGCGTATCACGCCGCCGTGTTTAACTTCGGCGGTTCAGAAGTCAGCGCCCCGGCCACGCTCGCCGTGCTCGGCCCCGTGCTCATCACGCTGCACCCGACGAATCAGAACGTGCAGCCCGGCACCAACGTCACGCTGGTCGCGAGCGCCAGCGGCACCGGCCCGGTGCGCTACCAATGGCGTTTCAACGGCACGAACATTCTCAACGCGACCAACGCCGCGCACAGTTTCACCGGCGCGAACCTGACGAATCATCACGGCAATTTCTCGGTGATCGCCACCGATGACATCAGCAGCGCCGCCAGCTCGAACGCCTTCATCTACGTGCTCGTGCGGCCCGGCTACGTGCAGGGCCTGGCTCCGTTCAGCGTGTTGCAAGGCAGCACCTTTACCCTCAGCGTCACGACCACGGGCGCACCGCCGATCTGGTACCGCTGGATTCGTGCCAGCTCGGGCTTCGCCACCACGTCCGTGCCGTTCATCACGATCACGAATTACCAAGTCACCTCCCTGCCCACCTCGCAGTTCCGCGTCGGCGCGACCAACGCCGCCGCGCCCGGCGGCGTCTTCAGTCCGGTGGCGGGCAACATCATCATCACCATGATTCCTGACTTCGATGGCGACGGCATCGCGGATGCGTGGGAGACCGCCTACTTCGGCAGCGCCGCCACCAACAGCAATGCCAACGCCGCGCTCGACACCGACAGCGACGGCATGACCAACCTCGACGAATACCGCGCGGGAACGAATCCGACCAATGCCTTGAGTCTGTTGAAAGTGGTTTTCAACGAGACCAACGCCGGAGTGTTGAGCTTCGTGGCTCAGACGGGCCTGACCTATTCTGTGCAATGGCGGGCCAATTTGGACACGCCCGCGTGGACGAACCTGACCAGCATCAACCAAAGCCCGCTCGTGCGCACCGTGATCGTGGACAGCGCCAGCGCACCGCCGGGTGTAGAGCGTTACTTCCGCGTGGTCACGCCGCTCGTGCCGTAGTCGAGGTGCCGCCCGCGTTCCGCTGGCCGGAGAATTCAAGCGCCGGTCTGGCCACAGACCGGCGCATTTTTCTGCTCAATCGCTCGGCACGAGGAAGTCTGCCACGACTCCAAGCCGAGCCATGCTCGGTGCGGGTGATCAGCCAGTTTGGCGAAGAGACGACGAAGGTGTCGGAGGTGAAACAGGAGTTGAACTAATGATGCTCTGAACAGACCTGAACGGGAATAAGGGAGCGGAGCGGCGACGGCGCTTTCGCACGGGCGAGAGTGTGAATTCACGCGCGCCCGTTTCCCGCCCACCCAAAGCGGTGTCAGCGCTCCGCTCTGCCACCGCCGTCCATATCGGTTTGAAAAACGCGCGGCGAATTCCGCTCGCCGCGCCGGATCGTTCCTGATAATTCAGCACCCATTCAATCAAGACCGGACCAAACGTGAATCACTAACCAACGCTTTTATGTTCTACGTCTATCTCGCCGCCGTCGTCGTCGCGCTGCTCCTCATCGCGGCGGTTTTTGTTTTGTGCATCCGCAAGATTCAGCCGGGCAAGGCCGGCATCATCGTGGGCGTCGGCGGCATGAGGGTGTCGTTCGACTGGATGCTGCGCCTGCCCATCTTCCAGACCATGGAACTGGTGGACATCTCGGTGAAGAAGATCGAGATCGCGCGCAAGGGCAAGGACGGACTCGTGTGCAAGGACAACATCCGCGCGGACATCTCGGTGGCCTTCTACATCCGCGTGGATGCCACGAAAGAAAGCGTGCAGAAGGTCGCGCAAATGCTCGGCTCGGAGCGCGTGTCGGACATGAACCAGTTGCGCGAGCTGTTCGAGTCGAAGTTTTCCGAGGCGCTGAAGACGGCGGGCAAGCAGATGGAATTTCATGAGCTGTTCACGGAGCGCACGAAGTTCCGCGAGCAGATTCAGGTGACGATTGGCAAAGACCTCGACGGCTTCATCCTGCAAGACGTGGCGATTGATTACCTCGAACAGACGCCGCTCGATCAGCATGACCCGAGCAACGTGCTCGACGCGGAAGGCATCAAGAAGATCACCGAGATCACACAGCGTGAGCGGGTGCTGTCGAATGAGTTTTCCCAGCGCGCCCAGGTGCAGGTGGAGAAGGAGAACGCCGACGCGGACATCGCCAAGCGCGAACAGAAGCGCCGCAACGAAGAGGACACCGCCAAGCAGATGCGCGCCATCACCGAGGTGAAGGCGAACGAGGAAGCCGAGACGCGCAAGGTCATCGAAGGACGCCGGCAGGAAGTCGAAGGCAAGCGGCTCGAGGCGGAAGAGTCGATTCGCCTGCGAACCGAGGACATGAATCGCGCGGTGCAGGAGCGTGAGTTCACCGTGCGAAAGGAAAAGCAGCGTCTCGAACAGGAATCCATTCAAGAGGGCGAGGAAGCGCGCGTCCGCCGCGAGCGCACGGTGTCGCTCGCCGAGATGGACAAGGAAACCAAGCTCGCCGAAATGGGCGTCGAAGTGCAGCGCAAGCGCGCCACGGTCGTCGCCGAGGAAAAAGCCGTCGTCCAACAGCAGGAAGAGAAGAACAACATCGAGGCCCGCATGACCGCCGCGCGCGTGAGCGAAGTGACTTTGATCGAAGCCGAGATGAACGCGAAGAAGGATCAGGTCCAGCGCGTGGTCGCCTCGGAAGCGTTGAAGGAATCCGAGAAGAACATCGCCGAAGCCGAGAAGATCAAACTCATCACCGCCGCCGAAGCGAGCCGCGACGCGGCATTACGCGATGCCGAGCGGATGCAAACGATGGCCGACGCGGAAGCGAAGGCCTCCGACAAACGACGCCATGCTTCCGAGCAGGACGCGGAGGGATTGGCCGCGATGGAATCCGCGCGCGGACTGGCCGAAGCGAAAGTCACCACCGCCAAAGCTGCCGCGCGAATCGCGGACGCGTCCGCCACCAAGCAAGTGGGTTTGGCGGAAGCCGAGGTCATCAAGGCCAAGGGAGCCGTGAACGCGAGCAACACGCAGACGCAGGCCGAAGCGGAAGCCGAAG
>JANNGC010000905.1:0-3340 GCA_031380445.1 Pedosphaera sp. | reverse complement strand
CAGCGTGTTCCTCGTGACGAGCCGGCTGGATGAATGGCGCGGGCAGTCCGAGCGCATCGCGGCCACGAGCGCGTCGGTGCTCATCTCGGCGCTGACCACGATCTTCGGTTTCGGCGTCATGGTCATCGCGCAACATCCGGTGCTGTTCTCCGTGGGCAGCACGGTGTTGCTCGGCATGGGCTGCGCGTTCACCTCCACGCTGATTCTCACGCCGATTTGCATGGACCTGCTGCTCTTCAAAGATCCGCCGCGCGGTGCGCCGCGCTGGTGGCATCCGCTCGGCACGGTCTGGGTGCTCATTCATCTCGGCGGCAGCCAGGTGTTCCTCTACTACGTGTTGAGGCCGATTCTGAAAATTGTCTCGCCTCGCACCGCCGATGATCAATTGCGCCGGGCCACGCGCTGGATGGCGCGCGGCGTCGTCCACGGACTGCCCTTTGGCAAATTGGAATTCCAAAACATCACCGCCAAAACTTTTTCTCCGGCGTGCATCGTCATCAGCAATCACCAGTCCGCCGTGGACGTGATGCTGATGGTGAGCCTGCCAGGTGATGTGCGGCAGACGGCGAAGAAGCGCGTGTTCGAATCACCGCTGCTCGGCATCGGCTGCCAACTGCTCGGGCATGTGATGGTGGAACCAAACGACCCGGCGAAGACGCTGGAGCGCTGCCGCGCGCGACTGGCGGAAGGCGCGAGCGTGCATTTTTATCCCGAGGGCACGCGCTCACGCGACGGCTTCATTGATCGTTTCCATCGCGGCGCGTTCGAGCTGGCCGTGGAGTTGAAGCAGGAGATTTTGCCCGTGGTCATCTGCGACTCGAACACCGCCATGCCGCGCGACGCCTACTGGTTCGAGCCGTTTCACACCACGGTGCGCGCGTGGCCGCGCATCACACCGCAGAACTTTGATTACTCACAAGGCGTCCTGCCGCTGATGAAGCACTGCGAGTCCGTGGTGCGCGAGGCGTTGCAACAGCAGCTTGATGGAATCAACACGCCGCGCGTCGTGCGCCGCAAGGTCAACCGCCTCTACCGCTACCAGGGAAAATTCGTCGAGCAGTTCGTGTTCTGGAAAATGAAGACCGACCCGGTCTTCGCCGCGCTGGATGCCGTGGTGCCGCGCCGGGGCTTCGTGCTCGATCTCGGCTGCGGCTACGGCCTGGCCACGCACTGGCTCTCCTGCTTCACCGACACGCGCACGTTGCTCGGCGTGGACTACGACGAGGAAAAAATCCGCGTGGCCCGCCGCACTGCGCCCGAGCATCCGCGCATCCAGTTTCAGGAAGGCGACGTGCTGACGTTTGATTACCCCGCGTGCGATGCCGTGCTGCTGCTCGACGTGCTGCACTACTGGGTGCCGGACAAGCAGCAGATGATTCTGGAAAAGGCGCGCCGCGCCCTGCGTCCCGGCGGCGTGCTCATCCTGCGCGACGGCGCGCGCGCGGAAAGCGACGCCCATCGCCGCACGCATTTCTTCGAGAAGCTCGCCACCCGCGTCGGCCACAACCGCACGCAGGAGGGGTTGCACTTCCTGACGCTCGCCGAGCTTGAGGCGATGCTGAAACGCGCGGGCTTCACAAGCTGCGAACTCAACCGCGAGGCGGGGCGTGACTCGAACGTGATGCTGGTGGCGCGGTGAGGAGATCTCACGGATATCCGAAGCTCAAAGTGCAGAATACGTTCTCGGCTTGATTCGGCCTCTCCCTCACCCCGGCTCTCTCCCGCTGGGCGAGGGAGGCCGTCCGGGCGCGTGCTGACGAAAGAGCGCGTGTGGATTGGCGAGCAGTCGGCGAACGCTCTCCCTCTCCCTCCAAGGGAGAGGGCCGGGTGAAGCCCAAGACGGCAGCCAAGGACAGTTTCGCGCTCCATCCGCGTTACAGCCAACCCGGACAAACTGCTTGGCTCGCCGCGCCCGCCCGTGTACTCACGCCGCACACCATGACAAAACACGAAACGCTCTCCGCGCCTGACGCGAATCTGCCCTGGTGGAAACTGCTCAACCGCTACCACTGGTTCGTCTTCATCGTGGCCTCGCTCGCGTGGCTCTTCGACTGCCTCGATCAACAACTTTTCATTCTCGCCCGCAACAACGCCATCTCGACGCTGCTCGGCCCGGACGCCGATCCGTCGATGGTTAAAAAATACGGCGGCTACGCCACGGCGATCTTCGTCGCGGGCTGGGCGACGGGCGGATTGATCTTTGGCTCCATCGGCGACCGCATCGGACGCGCGCGCACGCTCGCCCTAACGGTTTTGATTTACTCGATTTGCACCGGCCTGAGCGCGTTCTCACGGAACTTCACGGACTTCGCCATCTACCGTTTCATCACCGGACTCGGCGTGGGCGGCGTCTTCGGACTGGCCGTGGCGCTGGTCGCGGACGCGCTCCCGGAAAAAGCGCGGCCTAAGGCGCTCGGCATGTTGCAGGCGCTCTCCGCCGTGGGCAACGTGACCGCCGGCTTGTGCAGCATGGCCGTGTCGGGCGTCTCGCCGCTCGTCTCGTGGAAATATCTTTTCTGGATCGGTGCCGCGCCCGCATTTCTTTGCATCTTCATCATGCTGCGGCTCAAGGAGCCGGAGAAATGGGTGCAGGCGCGCGCCGCCAGCCAGAAGACAGGCGGTAAGAAAATGGGTTCCTACGGCGATATGCTGGGTGTCGGACGCTGGCGTAAACCAGCAGTGCTCGGAATGCTCCTGTGTGTCGCAGGCGTGGTCGGACTGTGGGGCGTCGGCTTCTTCAGTCCTGAGCTTGTCGGCCCGGCGCTCGATAAATCGCTGCGCGCCGAGGGACTCGCCGGCCCGGCGCTCGGCGCGGCCAAGGGCTGGTGGATGTCCATGAACCTCATCGTGCAGAACATCGGCGCGTTCGTGGGCATGATCTGCTTCAGCAAGTTCGCCCACCGCTTCGGTCGCAAGAAGGCGTTTGCTGTCGGCTTCGTGATGGCCTTTCTCGCCACGATGTTTTTCTTCCTAAACTTCCAGAGCAAGAGCGACCTGTGGATGAGCGCGGTCATGGGCTTCTTCCAGCTCGGCCTGTTCGCCGGGTTCGCGATTTATCTGCCGGAACTTTTCCCCACGCGCCTGCGGAGCACGGGTACGAGCTTCTGCTACAACGTCGGCCGCTTCATCGCCGCGACCGGGCCGTTCACGCTCGGCGTCTTGCAACAGGCGCTCGGCGACAAGGCCGTGGTCGCGCTGCCAGCGACTGCCGACGCCAACGCCAAGGCCGACGCCAAGCTCGGTGCCTTCCGCGAAGCCGCGTGCTGGCTGAGTGCGATTTATCTCTTCGGCCTGCTCGTGCTGCCGTTCCTGCCCGAGACGAAGGGCCAGCCGCTGCCTG
>JANNGC010000902.1:0-2801 GCA_031380445.1 Pedosphaera sp. | reverse complement strand
AATCGCAACGTGATAATGCGGCTCATTCTCCCCATTCTGCTCGCGCTGCTTGCCGGTTGCGCGACTGCGACCAAGAAAACTTTCCCTCGCGCCGCCGCACCACCGGACGCGCTCATCACGCAGCGCGGCGTGCTGAAGGTGCTGGGGCGGCAGTTCACGTTGAACGGCTACGTCGCGTTGAGTGCAACGGGTGGAAAGCGCCTTGTGGTCACGGAGAATTTCGGCAGCGTTCTTGCCGACGTGCTGGTGAAACCGGACGGTTCGGTGCATGTCATGCGGTCGAGCCGCGCGTTCAAGCCGGAGTGGATTCGCAACTATCTCGCGGCAGATTTGGAATGTCTGTTCGGCGGCGGGCCGCGTGAAAACTGTCCCGGCGAGCAGCTCGGGCCGGGGCGTTTCCTCATCACGCGCCGCTGGTATCAACTGGAGTTGCAAACCGTGGAGACGAAGCCGGGCGCGCAGCCGCCGGAAATGTTCGACGCGAGCAAGGCCGAGAAGCCATGACGATGCGCGACTGCATTTGCGCGGCGCGACTCGACGAACCGCAGTCTGCACCCGACGGAACAACCGTTCAGAATTTTCGCTTCCTCGCGAACGACGCCGTGTTCGCCGGACATTTCCCCGGCCATCCGTTGCTGCCCGGCATCTTCCAAATTGAAATGACGCGTGGTCTCGCGGAGTCAGTGCTGGGCGGCAAGCTGGTGGTGCGCGCCGTGACGAAGGCGAAATTTCTCCGCCCGATCATTCCGGGCGAGACGGTGCGCGTGGCATTGAAATGCACCGACAAAGCCGACACGTTCCTCGTGCGCGCCCGTCTCACCGTCATCGGCCAGTCCGCCGGTGACATCATGCTTGAGGTCGCGCGGGCAACATGAAGCGATGGCTGAAGAGAATCCTGATCGGCGCGGCGGTGCTGGCGTTGAGTGGATGGCTGTTGCTGAGTTTTCTTCTCAAGCAGTGGACCGCGAAGCCGCCGCCGCTGCCGACGAATTCCTCCATCGTCCAACTCAAACCTGAAGTGCGCGACGGCAAGACGTGGCTCGGCCAGTCGTGGGTCACAAGGCGCGAAGGATTGCTCGTCGTGCGGTTGAAAGGCTCGCCCTTCGAGATGGGTTACGCTTCCGGCACCTTGCTCACGAAGGAGATGCACACGCTGGAGAACGAGTTTCTCACCATGATTCGCGGCTACGTGCCGGAGCAGTGGAAACTGAACGTGCTGCACAATTACGTCATCTTTCACAACCGCCACCTGAGCGAATTCGTGCCGCTGGCGTATCGCGAGCAAATCCACGGCGTGATTCGCGGCTGCCCGGACATCCATCCCGAGCTGGGCGATTACTACAACCGGATGCTGAACTATCACGCCGCGCACGACGTGTCGTATCTGATGATTGACAACCCGCTCGTCTCGCGCGCGGGCTGCACGGCGTTCGGCGCGTGGGGCGGCGCGACCGAAGGCGGGCATCTGATCACGGGACGGAACTTTGACTGGGAAGCGGCGGAAGTTTTCAGCCGCGACCGCGTGGTCATTCTCTCCGAGCCGGATGGCGGAATACCGTTCGTCTCACTGGCGTGGGCGAGCATGGCAGGCGTGGTCTCGGGGATGAATCGCGCGGGCGTGTCCGTCACGATCAACGGCGCTCCGTCCAGTTTGCCCAGCGGCACCGCGACGCCCGTGGCGATGGTCGCGCGCGACGTGTTGCAGAAAGCGCATAATCTCAACGAAGCGCTGGAGATCATTCGCGGTGCAAAAGTTTTTGTCTCCACGCTCTGGCTGGTGGGCAGCCGCGCGGATGGGAAATTCATCATCGTGGAAAAGACGCCGGAGCGGACGAACGTGCGCGAGCCGGAGGGCGACACCATCGTCTCGGCGAATCATTTCCAGACGCCGGAGCTGACGAACGACGCGCGCAATCTCAGCTATCTGGAGGAAGCGACGTCCGCGCCGCGCTCTTCGCGCATGACGGAGTTGCTGGCTGGCGCGCGCGGAAAACTCGACGCCGCCCGCGCCGCTGAAATCTTGCGCGATGAGAAGCTGCCCGGCGGCGCGTTCCCCGGCCACGGCCATCGCGCCACGCTGAACGCCGGCATCGCCACGCACGCGACGGTGATGGATTTGACGGACGGAATTTTCTGGGCGGCGTCGCCGCCGCATCAGCTCGGCAAGTTCGTTGCCTTCGACGTGAACGACTTCGACCGTGAATTGCCCGCACGCGCCGTGCCTGCGGTGGAGTCGCTCACTTCCGGCGCGCATGAGACAGTGAAGCGCGCGCAGAAACACTTGGCGGACGGGTCGGCAGCGTTGCAGCAAAAAAATGCGGCAGTCGCGCTCACAAATGCGGAGAGTGCAGAAATGTTGAACCCGGGCTTCTACCAAAACGCTACGCTGCGCGGGCGCGCACTCCTGGCTCTGCAGCGGAACGACGAGGCGGCGGCGGCTTTCAAAATAGCGCTGGATCGCCGCCCGGCGTTCCTCGCCGAGAGGCGGCAGCTCGAAAAACTCCTGAAAGAAGCGCAGGGGAAAAAGTGAGCCGCCCTCCGATGACATTATTTCTGGCTGACTGGCGTGTGTGGAGTTGGAGCGCGCCATCCCCCTCACCCCGGCCCTCTCCCCAGAGGAGAGGGAGAGCGGCATTCAGCGCTCGTCCATGCAAGCGCGTTCTTCGTTACCTTGCGCTGGATGACTTGCTCCCTCTCCCGGCGGGAGAGGGCTGGGGTGAGGGGGATGGCGTGCGCCAAAACCAGAGTTTCCAGAAATGACCTCAGGCCACGATCATCGCGCGCCGGAGCCGACCGATTCC
>JANNGC010000930.1:0-3411 GCA_031380445.1 Pedosphaera sp. | reverse complement strand
ACCAGCGGACGGCCCGGATAGGTGATGCGATAGATGCGGCCGTGATCGTGGTCGCGGTTCGGGTCGCGCGCGTTGTGCTGCATGTGGCCGATGAGCGCGTTGTGCCAGTCCACGAGGTAGAGCGAGCCGTCCGGCGCGAACTCGATATCCACGGGACGGAAGTTCGGATCGCTCGACGAGAGCAAATCACCCGCGACCTTGCCCGAGAAGCCAGAGCCATCCTCCCACACGTCGTGCATGCTGATGCCGAGGAACCCGATGCTGTTACAAATCATGAAGTCACCCTGCGCCTCGTCGGGGAAATGGCGTGACGAAACAAACTCCGCGCCAGAAGTGGGCCGCGAGCGCTTGGGCGCGAACTCGCCGACCTTCTTGATCTCCACGCCATACGGCATCTTGGCCGAGAGGGGCAGCGACCAATAATTCTCTCCGCTCGATGCGTCGGAGAGATAGTCCTGTTCCCAGTAGTCGAACGAGTAGCCCCACGGATTGTTGATATCGACCTGGTTGTGCCGTTCGAGGCGGAAGCTCTTCGGATCGAAGCGCCACGCGCCGCCGTCGTTGCAACGCCGCGGGCCATACGGCGTCTCGACCTGGCTGTGCAGGAAGCGGCCTTCGAGCAGATAGAACGCGCCGCTCGCATCCGCGCAGTAGGCCGAGATGGCGTGATGCGTGTCGTGGGTGTCGAAACCGTGCATGAGAATCTCCATGCGGTCGGCTTTGTCATCCTTGTCGTCGTCCACCAGCAGACAGAGGTTCGGCTCCTGCGAGAGATAAACGCCCTCCGGCGCGAGTTCGAAACCGATGGGCAGATGCAAGCCGCGCGCGAAGATGGTCTGCTTGTCCGCGCGCCCGTCGTTGTCGGTGTCTTCGAGGATGAGCAGCTTGTCGTCGGGCCGTTCCGCGCCGGGTTTGTAATGCGGGTAGGCCGGCATCACCGCGACCCAGAGCCGGCCCTTGTCGTCGAACGACATCTGCACCGGGTTCTTCATGTCGGGGAATTCTTTCTCCGAGGCGAACAGCTCGACCTGGTAGCCGTTCATCATCTTG
Source organism: Pedosphaera sp. (assembly GCA_031380445.1). GTDB lineage: Bacteria > Verrucomicrobiota > Verrucomicrobiia > Limisphaerales > SIBH01 > JANNGC01. The sequence continues at coordinate 2,361 of JANNGC010000930.1, read as the reverse complement.
ATCTTCTCGATGGCTTTCTTGCCGTCGAGATACTCGATGGGCCGCTTGAAATTCGTCGGCACCGGCGGCAGCACGCGCGTCTTCGAATCATCCACGGCGAGACTCTTGGTGGTGCCCTTGGCAACCTCGTGCAGACGCGCTTCGCGAATCGCCATCAGCTCCCGCGTCTTCGTCACTTCCTCGGGATAATTCTGCGGGCCGTAGGGCGCGTAACGCTGGCCGTGCGTGTGGACGCCGTTGACGAGGTTGTAATCGTTGTTCCAGAAGAAATCCTTTTCCTTCACCGCTGCGTTCACGAGCGCCGCCCCCGCCTTCGACTCATATTTTCCTTTGCCAAACATCCGGTCGGCGAGCAGCGCGCCGATCTCCGTGTAGCCGGACTCGGTGGGCGCAAAGCCGTTGATGGTCAGCGGTGGCAAACTTTTGTTCGCGGAGCGCGCCAGCGTGGCCTCGAAGAGATTCACGAACGTCAGCCCGTTCCGCTTCGCCACCTTCTCCATCGCCGCCGTGTAGAGCGCGAGGTTCGCATTCTCCGTTTTGCCGTTCGGCAAATCCCGCTTCGCCGACAAATCCTCAAACGCAATCGGCGACACCAGCACCAGCCGAGGCGCGGCCACGCCATTGTAAGCCTTGCTCAACGTGTGTTTCACGAACGCCTCCAGCTCCGCCTCGTAGTTATCCACGCGCGCCGGTCCGTCGAACGATTCATTGAAGCCGAAGAACGCCACGATGGTGTCCGCCTGCAAATAAGTCAGCCACTGGTCCGGCGTTGAGTAAAACCCGATGCCGTTGTGCTGCTTGAGTTCGGGATGAAACTTCTCCGCGCCCGGAAAGGCCCACTGCGACTTGCGCGCCGGATGCGGACGAAACCCCGGCGTGTCCCCCGGCCGCCCCATGTTGCGCACGATGAGTTGCTGCGCCGGAAAGCGCAGATGCAACTCCGTCTCCATCCGACTGTAATACACATCGCGCTCCGCCAGCCCGTTGCCGAGGAACACCACGCGCTCGCCCGCCGTCGGCGGCGCGACCTTCTGCGGTCGCGCCGAGGTGGCCTCCGGTGGCAAGGCCTTGGGTGCGTGCGGTGAAGTGTCGGGTTTGGCCGCCGGCGCATCTTGGGCCGGCAACGCAGCGACGAAAAATAACGCCGCCATCACGGCGAGCAATCGAGTGAACATGGGGGAAGCCTGCCGGGTAACGCCGCCCGTGAAAAGAGAACAGTGCGCCCGCTCGTGTTAGCCGAAACTCATTTTCCCGGCTCCAGTATCGGCAGGCTCTTGAGCCAAAAAATGTTCGGAATGATTTTTTCGGGAAGCGGCTTTTCCAACCGGCTGCCGCCTGATACGAAACCGCGATGCAAGACCTCATTGCCAAAGCCGCGACGCTGCTCGAAGCGTTGCCGTCCATTCAACGCTTCAGCGGCGAGACGTTCGTCGTGAAATACGGCGGCTCGTTCATGGACTCGCCGGACCCGGCGGTGCGCGCGGGCGTGGCGCGGGACATCGTGTTCCTCGAAGCGGTGGAAATAAATCCCGTGGTCGTGCATGGCGGCGGCAAGGCCATCACCCGCGCGATGGAGAAGGCGGGACTGGCGGCGAACTTCATCCAGGGCCAGCGCGTGACGGACGAAGCGGCGGTGCAGGTCGTCGATCAAGTGCTCTCGCGCGAGATCAATCCCGAGGTCGTGGCCGCGATCAATTCACTCGGCGGCAAGGCGAAGGGCTTCGCCGGCACGGAGATTTTCACCTGCCGAAAAATGCTGCTCGACGACAAGGAAAAGCCCGGCGCGAAGATTGACGTGGGCTTCGTTGGCGAAGTCATCGCCGTGAACACGGCTCCGCTGCTGGAGTGCATCGCGCAAGGCATCGTGCCCGTCATCAGCCCCACGGCGCGTGACGCCAGCGGACAAATCTACAACTGCAATGCGGACGTGGCGGCGGCGCAGGCGGCCATCGCATTGAAGGCGAAGCGGCTCGTCTTCATGAGCGATGTGCCAGGACTGATGCGCGATCCGAAGGACGCGAGCACTCTGTTTACCCAAGTCACCACCGGCCAGATCGAGGAACTGAAACGCATCGGCGTGATCGACAAGGGCATGATTCCCAAGATGGACAGCGCGGTGGCAGCGATCCGTTCCGGCGTGGACAAGGTCTCGCTCGTGGACGGGCGCGTGCCGCATTCGGTGCTGATGGAAATCTTTACCGACGCGGGCGTGGGGACGGAGTTGGTGCGGTAGTGGCGCGGGCGTCCCGCCTGCGATAGTCCGGCGGCCGTCCCGGCTGCCGGATCAACACCAGCCGGGACGGCAAGTGGACGGAAGGCAGCCGGGACGGCTGCCCCACTATCAAGACACCGTGCGTTTCT
>JANNGC010000928.1:0-13632 GCA_031380445.1 Pedosphaera sp. | reverse complement strand
CTGGTGAGCAATGTGTCGCACGGTACTTTGTGGCTCACGAATGACGGATATTTTTATTATCAGCCAAGTTTGAACTACACAGGCGTGGATACGTTCACGTATCGCGCCACCGACGGCAGCCTGACCTCGGCGCTGGCCACGGTGACGATCTCGATCACGCCGGTGAACGATGCGCCCGTCGCGCTGAATGACAGCTACTCGGTGAACGAGGATGCGGTGCTGACCGTTTCCATCCCGGGCGTTCTCGGCAATGACTCCGACGTGGATGGCAATCCGCTCACCGCGCAGCTCGTGTCCGGCCCGGCAAACGGCTCGCTCACGCTAAACGCGAACGGCAGTTTCACCTTCACACCGGCGGCGGGCTTCGCGGGCGGCGATAGTTTTGTTTATCGCGCGAACGACGGTTCGTTGAACTCCGCGAACACCACCGTCTCGCTCTCGATCACGAACATCGCGCCCGTCGCGAACTCCGACAGTTTCGTCACGTTGAAAAACATAGGGCTGAATGTCGCCGCGCCCGGCCTGCTCGCGGACGACACCGATGCAAATGGCGACACGCTCACCGCCTCCGTCGTGACCGCGCCTGCGAACGGTTCGCTGAACTTGAACGCGAACGGCGGCTTCACCTTCACGCCCACGGCGAACTACGTCGGCGTGGACAGCTTCACGTATCGCGTCAGCGACGGCTCTGCTTTCTCCGCCGCCACCACGGTCACGCTCTCGATCAACAACTCGAACGGCGCGCCGGTCGCCGTGGCGGATTCCTACTCGATGATGAAGAGCACGCCGCTCACGGTTCCGGCGGCGGGTGTGCTGGCAAATGATTCCGACCCGGATGGCAACCCGCTCGTCGCGGTGCTCGTCTCCGGCCCGGCGAACGGCGCGCTCACGTTGAATGCGAATGGCAGTTTCACCTTCACGCCCGTCGCGAACTACGTCGGCTCGGACAGCTTCACCTATCGCGCGAGCGACGGTTCCTCCAACTCGGCGAGTACCACGGTGACGCTCTCGATGACCAACACCGCGCCGGTCGCGCAGCCGGAAAGTTACGCCACGGCGAAGAACCTCGCGCTCACCGTCGCCGCTTCCGGCGTGCTGGCGAATGATTCGGATGCGGACGGTCACGCGCTCACCGCCGCGCTCGTCAGCGGCCCGGCGAATGGTTCGCTCACGTTGAACGCGAACGGCAGTTTCACTTTCACGCCCACGGCGGGCTACACGGGCGGCGACAGTTTTGTCTATCGCGCGAATGACGGCGCGGCGAACTCCGCGAACATCACGGTGGCCATTTCCATCACCAACACCGCGCCGGTCGCGCAGCCGAACGGTTACGCGACGAGCAAAAACATCGGGCTGAACATCACCGCCGCGCTCGGCGTGCTGGCCGATGACACGGACGCGAACGGCGACGCGCTCACTGCCTCCATCGTGACTTCACCCTCGCACGGCGTGCTCACGCTGAACGCGAACGGCAGTTTCACTTTCACGCCCACGGCGAACTACACCGGCGCGGACAGCTTCACGTATCGCGCGAGCGACGGCGTCGCGTTCTCGGCGAACACCACGGTCACACTCACGATCAACAACTCGAACGGCGCGCCGGTCGTGGTCGCGGATAGTTTCGCGCTGGCGAAGAACACGCCGCTGACCATCGCGGCGGCGGGCGTGCTGGCGAATGATTCCGACCCGGACGACGACGCGCTCGCCGCTGTGCTCGTGACCGCCCCGACGCGCGGCGTGCTGAACTTGAACGCGAACGGCGGCTTCACCTTCACGCCGAACGCGAACTACGTCGGCGCGGACAGCTTCACGTATCGCGCCACCGACGGCTCGGCGAACTCCGCGAACACGACGGTGACGCTCTCGATCACCAACACCGCGCCGGTCGCGAACCCGGAGAATTATTCGACCGCAAAAAATCTTCCGCTCGTGGTGCCCGCATCCGGCGTGCTCGCCAACGACACGGACGCGGAGGACAACACCCTCACCGCCGCGCTGGTCGGCACTGCGACGGGCGGCGCGGTTTCGTTGAACGCGAACGGCGGCTTTACGTTCACGCCGGCGGCGGGTTTCACGGGCACGGCTTCGTTCACCTACCGCGCGAATGACGGCACGGCGAACTCCGCGAACGCCACCGTCTCCATCGCGGTCACGAACATCGCGCCGGTCGCGCAGCCGGACAGTTACACGACGAGCAAGAACATCGGCCTGAGCATTCTCGGCACCGGCGTGCTGGCGAATGACTCGGACGCGAACGGCGACGCGCTCACCGCCGCCGTCGTGACGACGCCTGCGCACGGCACGCTGGTGCTGAACGCGAACGGGCGGTTCACCTTCACGCCCGCCGTGAACTACACCGGCCTGGACAGCTTCACGTATCGCGCCAGCGACGGCGCGGCGTTCTCCGCCCCGGTCACGGTGACGATCACGATCAACAACTCGAACGGCGCGCCGGTCGTGGTCGCAGAAAATTTCTCACTCGCGAAAAACACAGCGCTCACCGTCGCGGCGGCAGGCGTGCTGGCGAATGATTCTGATCCCGATGGTGACGCGATGACGGCGGCGCTGGTGAGCGGCCCGGCGCACGGCGTGTTGAACTTGAGCGAGAGCGGCGGGTTCACCTTCACGCCCGAGGCGGGCTACGCGGGCGGCGACAGTTTTGTCTATCGCGCGACTGATGGCTCGGCCAACTCAGCGAACGTCACGGTCACGCTCTCGATCACGAACATCGCGCCGGTCGCGTTGCCGGACAGTTACGCCACGGTGAAAAATATCGGGCTGACTGTGGCCGCTGTGGCCGGGTTGCTGAACAACGACAGCGATGCGAACGGCGACGCGCTCACCGCGTCGGTCGTCGCCGCGCCGACGCGCGGGTCGCTCACGTTGAACACCAACGGCAGTTTCACCTTCACTCCCACGGCGAATTACGTCGGCGCGGACAGCTTCACGTATCGCGTGAACGACGGCACGGCCTTCTCCGCCGCGACCACGGTGTCGCTGATGATCAACAGCTCGAACGGTGCGCCCGTGGCGGTGGCGGACAATTTCACGCTGGCGAAAAACTCGACGCTGATCATTCCGGCGTTCGGGGTGCTGGCGAATGATTCCGATCCCGACGGCGAAATTCTCGCCGCCACGCTGGTCAGCGCCCCGGCGCGCGGGACGCTGACGTTCAACGCGAACGGCAGTTTCAGCTACGCGCCCACGACGGGCTACGTCGGCAGCGACAGTTTCACGTATCGCGTGAGCGACGGCGCGCTGAACTCGGCGAACGCGACGGTGACGCTCTCGATTACCAACACCGCGCCGGTCGCGAACGCGGACAGTTTCACGACCGCGAAGAACATCGGTTTCACCATCGCCGCCCCGGGCCTGCTCGTGGACGACACGGATGCGAATGGTGACGCGCTCACCGCGGCGCTCGAAACCGCGCCGCCGCACGGCACGCTGGAGTTGAATGACGACGGCAGCTTCACCTTCACGCCGACGGCGAATTACACCGGCTCCGGCACCTTCACGTATCGCGTGAACGACGGCGCGGCGTTCTCGCCCGCCGCCACCGTGACCATCGTGGTCAACAACTCGAACACCGCGCCGGTGGCCGTGGCGGACAGTTACTCCACGCCGCGCAACACCAAGTTGACCGTAGGCGAAGTGGCGGGCCTGCTGGTGAATGACACCGATGTGGACGAGGACGCGCTGACGGCGGTGCTGGTCAGTCCGCCCGCGCGCGGCACGCTGGCGTTGAGCGCGGACGGCAGCCTGACCTACACGCCGACAAATAATTTTTACGGCCAGGACAGCTTCGCCTATCGCGCGCACGACGGCCTGACGAACTCCGCGATCACGACGGTCACGCTCACGGTGCTGCCGCCGCCGAACGTCGCGCCCGTGGCGCGCAATGAAAATTATGTCGTGCTGCGCAACACGACTTTGACCATCGCGCCCGCCGGCGTGCTGGCGAACGACACGGACGCGGATGGAAACTCTTTGACCGCCGTGCTGGTCGCCGAGGCGTCGCACGGAATCGTCACGCTGAACATGAACGGCGGTTTCAGTTACGCGCCCGTGGCGAACTACACCGGCCAGGACACCTTCACGTATCGCGCGGACGACGGGCTGACGAACTCGGGCGTGGCGACGGTGTTTCTCAGCGTGCAGCCGCCGGTCAACACGCCGCCGGTGGCGCGCGGCGAAAATTATTCCACCGTGCGCGGCGTGGCGCTCAGCGTCGCCGCGTCCGTGGGCGTGCTGGCGAATGACGCGGACGCGGACGGCACCGCGCTCACCGCCTCGCTGGCCGTGCCAACTGCGAACGGCACGCTGGTGCTCGCGCCGGGCGGCAGTTTTCTCTACACGCCGCGCGCGGGCTTCACGGGCATCGACGGCTTCAGCTACCGCGTGAGCGACGGCGTGGCGACGGCGACGGCCGTGGCGACGATTCGCGTCAACGAACCGCCGGCGGCGAACGTCGCGCCGGTCGCGGTCGCCGACCGCTACGACGGCATCAAGAACGAGACCATGGACGTCGCGGCGCACTCGGGCGTGCTGGTCAATGACACGGACGCGAACGGCGATGCGCTGCTCGCCACGCTGGTCAGCGGCCCGACGCACGGCGCGCTGATGTTCAACGGGGACGGCAGTTTCGCCTACGCGCCGCAGGCGGATTTCACGGGCGTGGATTCCTTCTCCTACTTCACCAGCGACGGCACGAGCGCCTCGGCCACCGTCACGGTGACGCTGGCGATCAACGAGCCGCCGCCGGAAAACGCCGCGCCGGTCGCGCCGCCGGAAAGTTACGCCGCGTTGAAAAACAAGCCGCTCTACGTGTCGTGGTTTGTGGGCGTGCTCAAGAACGACACGGACGCGGACGGCGATCCGCTGGTCGCGACGCTGGTCGCGGGGCCGGAACAGGGCACGGTGACACTGAACTGGAACGGCGGATTCGTCTTCACGCCGGCGGCGGATTTCACGGGCACGGTGCAGTTCACCTACGAGGCGGATGACAGCACGGATGCTTCCGCGCCGGCCCTGGTGACGATCACGGTGAGCGAACCGGTGGAGACGAACGCGATCCCGGTCGCGATGTCGGACACCTATTTCACCACGAAGAACACGCCGCTGGAAGTGCCGGAAACCTCGGGCTTGCTGATCAACGACCGCGACGAGGACGACACGAATTTTGTCGCCGCGCTGGTGCTGCCGCCGGCGCACGGCACGGTGGCGCTGAACCTCGACGGCAGTTTCACCTACGCGCCGGCGGCGGAATTCACGGGCGCGGACTCGTTCGTGTATGAAGTGAGCGACGGGCTGGATGTGTCCCTGCCGACGCTGGTGACGATCACGGTGAACGCCGACGTGCCGGCCGCCAGCGGCTGCGTGAACTGCTTCGCCGAACTGGACGAAGTGATGGCGCAGCGCACCGGTGTGTTTGCCAACGCGATCAAGGCGCGGCTGGCCGTGCCGACGAACGCGGCCTGCGCGCAGTACGGCGTGCTGGTCTTCCGCACCATGACGCCGCAGCTCGGGCCGCTCCACGATTCGGCGGCGAACCGGGCGCTGGGCACCGCGGGCGCGTGCGTGGCGGAGGCGCTGGAGAGCGACTTGATCCCGCGCTTCCTCCGTGCGGCGTCGCTCGCGCCGTCGGCGTACACGAAGAGCGCGAGCAATTTGCTGGACAGCATCATCCGCAACCTGGTGAGCCTGACCACGGTGAGCAACAACTCGAGCCGTTCGAGGCTGCTGGCCGCCGCCGCGAACGCCTTCGTGCGCGCGGACAAGGCGCTGACGGCGGGCGACGTGGCGTTCGCGGGGCTGGAGGGGCGGCAGTTGACCTTCACGTTCGTGCAGCGCGGGCGGACTTCGCGCGGGACGTTCGTGTTCGGCGCGAGCACCTTCATCGTCGAGGACTCGAACGGCGTGCCGATCAAGACGGGCACCTACAGTTACACGCGCACGGCGTGGAACACGGGGCGGCTGCAACTCTCCTTCGACCAGCCGACGCTCGGCTACGAGAGCGGTGTGGTGGCGACGTGGAATTTCCGATACGGCCGCCTCCGGCACGCGCTTTCGGCGACGGGGTTGAGAGGGTATTTCACGTCGCCGTAAAATCGTGGGAGCGCCGGCCTCACGCTGACCACGGGATCGGCTGAGTCCCGCCTTTCGTCTCTGCCTTGGTCCAAGGCCGGAGCGCCGCCCGGAAATAATTCTTCCGTCGCCCGCGCCAGGCTCTAGCCTCGCGCGCGGGTGAAAATCCTCGTCATTACCAACCTCTATCCGCCGCATCACGCGGGCACGTTCGACCTGCGTTGTGAGGCGGTGGTCAACAATCTCAAGCTGCGCGGCCACACGGTGCGCGTGCTCACGTCCACGCACGGGATGCTCGCCGCGCAGCAGGGCGGCGAAGTCGAGCGACGGCTCGGGCTGAACGGATTGCACAACCACGAACTCGTCACCGACTTCAAGCCGCTCAAGGAACTGGAGACGCAGAACCACGCCGCGCTGCGCGAGACCATCGCGGACTTCGCGCCGGACGTGGTGCAGGTCTTCAGCCTCTTCGGCCTGTCGAAGTCGCTGCTCTTCGCCCTCCGCCACTGCGGCGTGCCCACGGTCTATGACGTGGCGGACAACTGGCTCGCGCTCGAAGTGCGGAACGATCCGTGGCTGCGCTGGTGGAATCATCCCGGCATGAACATGGCGCGGAAGGCTCTCGAACTTTCCGGCCAGCGCAACAGCCTCGACGACCTCGCGCCCACGCGCTTGATGAAGGGCTACGACCGGATGCCGGAGCTTTACGCGGAGACGCCGATGGCGAATTCGCTGAACGCGTTTCGCTTCGAGCGAGTTTATTTCGCGAGTCCGTGGTTGCAGGAGGCGGCGGAGCAAGCGGGCTTTCAAGTCGGTCACGGCGAGGTGATTTATCCCGGCATTGCGACGCAGAATTTCATCGGGGAAGTGAAGCCGGCGTCGGCGACGGTGGAGAAGTTTCTGGTGGTGTCGGCGCTCCACAAGCGCAGCGGCGTGCTCACGGCGGTGAAGGCCATTCAACACCTCCGCAAGACCGGCGTGAAGGCGAGCCTGAGCATTTACGGGAAGGGTGATTCGGCCTACGTGGCGGAGGTGCGGTCGCTGATCGCGTTGCAGCAGTTGCCGGTGGAGTTTTTGAACGTGTCGAATCTGGTGCGCGACTTGCCAGCGGTGTATAGGCGGCACGACGCGCTGCTCTACCCGAGCGAGGAGGCGGAACCGTTTTCCTTCACGGTGCTGGAGGCGATGGCGGCGGGCCTGCCGGTGGTGGGCACGGCGCTGGGCGGCACGCGGGAGCTGCTGCGGCACGGGGAGAATGCGTTCACCTTCCGCGCCGGCGAGCCGTACGAGCTGGCCCAGAGCATCCAGGAACTCCAGCTCTCCCCTGCCCTGCGCACGCAGATGGCCGAGACGGCGCAGAACGAAGTGCAGGCGCAGTTCAACGAGACGGTGGTGACGGATCGCATCGAGGTGTTTCTGGAAACGTCGTTGCAGTCGTGGCAGCAGTAGCGCGCCCGCCGTGGGCCGGTGATTAAGCCAGGTCCGCCAGCGCCTGTTCCATTTCCATCTGCGGCCCTTCGTGGTGCTGGGCGATGGCGAGCTGGAGCGCGTTTTGGAACGCCGTCTTCGCCGCCGGTTTGTCGCCGAGGATGAGATCGCATTTTCCGATCAAGATTTGCACGACCATCCAGTCCGGCTTCTTCGCGAGCGCCACGGTGAAATGTTCTTTCGCCGCCGCGAATTGCTGCGCGTCGTAGAGCGCCTTGCCGAGGCTGAAGCGCGCGAGTTCGTTCTGCGGAAATTGCTCCACCATTTTCTGGTGGCGGGCGATGGCGTCGTTCATGGCTGCTTTGGGGCGCGGCGTTCACGCCGCTTCACTGTTCACAAGACCAGTCGTTCTCGAATGCAAAAGAGTTGTCCACATTGAAGCGGCCTGAAGTCCGCGCTCCATCAGCGCGGGCGAACGAGAATCTCCTCCACGATGGCGCGCGACGGCAGATTGATGGCGAGCAGCGCGCACTCGGCGATGTCCTCGGCGGTCATCATCTTCGAGCGCGAGGCGTTGTCCGGCGGCACGGGGCGCTTGTCGAGCAGCGGCGTGTTGATGTCGCCGGGGAAAATCGCGCACGCACGCACACCGTGGCCGCGCTCCTCGGCGTTGATGGCCTGGGTCAGTCCCGCCATGCCCCACTTGGAGATGACGTAGCCGGGGCCGGCCTTCGGGCTGGCCTGTTTGCCCGCGTCGGAAACGATGTTCACGATGGTGCCGGTCTGGCGCTGGCGCATCTGCGGCAGGAAGGCCTGCGTGCAGTAGTAGGCCCCGTGCAGGTTCGTATCAATCATCGCGTGGTAATCGTCGAGCGACAGCACTTCGAGCGCGCGCTTCGGCGCATTCGTGCCGGCGGCGTTCACCAGCACGTCCACCGTGTTGAAAATCTCGAACACCGCGCGGGCCATGGACTGCACCTGCTCCACGCGCCCGATGTCGCAGGGGATGACGAGGGCGTCCTGTTTTTGCAGCCCGGTGAGTTGCGCGGTTTCGTCGAGCGAGGCTTGGGTGCGTCCGAGGAGGGCGAGACGCCAGCCTTGCTTGGCGAGCGCGATGGCGACGGCGCGGCCGACGCCGCTGCCCGCGCCGGTGATGACAACAGTACGATTCATGCGCGGCGTTGTAACGGGTGAGGCGGAACGGGAGAAGGGAGAAGTACGGGAACGGCCAAGGTTGACCACGGAAGACACAGAAAACACGGAACGGGAAAATCGCTTCTGCTCATTCCGTGGTTTCCGTGTCTTCCGTGGTTCCTCAGCCTTGCTTCAGCCGCCGCGATACACGCAGCGCGACATGCAGGTCTCGGCCACGGCGATTTCCGCGAGCAGCGGGAGTTGCGGCTTCAGACGATCCCAAATCCATTTCGCCAGCATCTCGCTCGTGGCGTTTTCCAGGCCGGGAATGTCGTTCAGATAATAGTGATCGAGCCGGTCGAGCAGCGGCTTGAAGGCTTCGGAAATTTCCGAGTAGTCCATCAGCCAGCCCATGTGCGGATCAATTTCGCCCGCGACCACGACCTCGACGCGGAAACTGTGGCCGTGGAGCCGCGCACATTTGTGATCGGCGGGGACGTTCGGCAGCTTATGCGCGGCTTCGAACTGAAAGGTTTTTCGGAGTTCAATTTTCATGATTAAAATAATTTGGAACTCAGAAACTCAGGAAACAAAAGACCGTCACAATATGGCTGGAAGGTGTCCGACCATTTCCGATTCCTAAGTTCCTGAGTTCCAAATTCATGCCCGGTATTTTTATGTCTCCCAATCCGTCCACGTCACGAGATCGCCGAGCGCAGGGCGTCCGTCGTGCCGCCAGGTGAGCGGCGGTTGTTGCATGGTGCCGAGCGGGCAGAGGCGGGTGACGCCCCAGCGGGCGAACTGCGTGGCGAGTTCGCGCGCACGGTCGCCGGTCGCGCCAAGGCCGACGGTGGAGACTTTCCCGCGCACGCCTTCCGCATGGCGCAGCGCGTCAGCCAGATCCGCCACCGGTTTCACGTACACGAACCGGTTCAGGCACGAGAGTTGAAACTGCGGGTCGGCTTCATACACCACGGTCCACGCGGTTGAGCCTTCGCTGCGCCAGAGCTTCGTGTCGTTCGTGGTGGCGGCGCGCACCTCGTAGAAGCTGCGGCGCGACGCGATGACGGCGGCGGCTTCCGTGGCCAGCGGGCCGCGCGGTTCGACGGCTTCCTGCTTCGCCAGTTCTTCCGCGAGCAGCGCGGCAAATCTCTCCGCCCCCGCCGCGCCGCCGTGCTCGACGTAAAACAAATGCGGCGAGAGGCAGCCGAGTTGATTCCACGCCACCACGTCCGCAGCGGCGCGCAGCACCGTCTTCGGCAGTTCAAAGCGCGTCAGCGCATCGCCCGCCACGTAACCGAAGCTCACGCGATGGCCGTAGCCGAGGAAGCGCACGCGCGGCGGCAGCTTCTTCTGCACGGCAGCGATCGTTTCATCCGAGCCGGTGCAGGTCACGCAGTCGGCCTCGGCGAAGAGCGCCGACTCCAGCGCGTCGGTGCCGCCGGGCCACTCGGCGATTTCCAAGCACGACGCCATCTTCGGCTCCACTTCGTAAATCGAATGCGCAAACAGGCGCGGCAACAGTGACGTGCCGCGCGCGCACTTCACCATCTGCGCCGAGCGCGTGAGGAACCCGAGCATGATGCTGAAGATCGCGGGATTCGGAATGTTCCCCGCCGTGATGTGAACGAGCAGTTCCGGCCCGCGTGCGAAGGCCGCTGTGTTGCTCGCGCGGTCGGTGCTGAAACGATCCAGCCGTTCGAGGTGTCCGAGGTCTTGCGCGAGCAGCGCGTTTAGATTTTCGGCGGTGAAAGTTTTGAAAAATGCGTCGAGTCCGCGCGAGAGGATCGTTGTGTTGAATCCGGTTTCAGCCGCGCCGCGTTCGAGCGCGAGCTTGCGGAAGGGATTGTCGTGCTCCAGCCAGCTTTGCGCCGTGGCGGCGAGCACGCCCACAATGCTGCCCGTCGAGCGCGTGGCGAGATACTGCTCGCGATTGCGCTTCAACGTCTGGCAGGCCTCGGTCACGAGCGTCGGCGTGACGGCGTGCTCGGGCGGAAGGTCGGCGATGAAGTAGTTCGGAAGATTCATATGGGGTCGGTGCGGAGGGATGATGCCTCACGCAAAGTCCGCAAAGGACGCGAAAAGGAAAAGATTTCAGTCCTTTGCGTCCTTCGCGGACTTTGCGTGAGGCACTTCTTCAAGTTCATTTTCATCAAGCCTTCTTCTCCCTGGAGCGCAGCGCCCGCAAGCACGGCAGTCCCAGCAACGACAGCAACAGAAACACCGCCAGCCAGCCGTAGAGCGGATAGTAAGCCGCCACCTCCGTCTTGCGCGCGCCAAAACTCTCGACCCATTTGCCCACGATATAGTGCGAGAGGTTTCCCAGCAGCCCGCCAATGGTGATGAACAATCCGAAGACGCGCCCGCGCACCGCGTTCGGCACCGACTCCATCAGCGCCGCTTCCACGATGGGATAGCTCGCGAGAAAAAAGAATCCATAGACCAGCAGCACCGGCACCACCCACGCCACCGGCACATGCGGAAAAGCCGCGACGAATCCCGCCGAGATGGTGATGAGCGTCGCCGCCCAGCGCAGCCGCGCGCGGTCACTGAAGTGGCCGAAGAGCGGATTGCTGATCGCCGAAGCCACGAACAGCACGCTGATGGTCAGACCCGTCTGCCCCACGCTGAAGCCGCGCGCCTGTTGCAGAAAGAGCGAACCGACCGTGCTCATGCTGCTGCCGGTAAAATCCCGCAGAAGGAAGATGAAGGCCGCCGCGAGGAACATCAGCCACAGCGCGGGCGTGGGGAACATGGGTTCTTTTCGGAGCGCGGACTTTCCAGTCCGCAGCAAGCCGCTAGGTGAAGAATCGTTTGGATTATTCGGGAGCGCGCCGCCGGTCGTGGCTGGCTGCGGACTGGAAAGTCCGCGCTCCGCCGCATGTTCATCCGCCAGCCACATAAACAACACCGCCATGATGAGTCCGAAAATTCCCAGTTCCGCCACCGGCCACCGCCAGTCGCCCGTCATCTGCGCGCGCCAACCGGCGTAGAGCGGCCCCAGACAAAATCCCACGCTCGCGCCGATGCCGAGCGTGCCGAGCGCGCGCCCCGTTGCGCCCGGATACAACTGCGCGACCAGCGCCGTCGCCGCCGGATGAAAAAAACTTCCGCCCAGGCCCGCGACAATCACGCACGCCAGCGCCAGCGGATAAGTGGGCGCGAACGCCAGCCCGATGAAACCCAGCGCGTTGATGAGCAGTCCGACGGTCAGAAGTTTTTTTCGGCTGAACCGATCCGCCAGCACGCCCATCGCGTAGCTCGGCAGGAAATACGCGACGAGCAGCACGGTCACGAGGAGTGTCGCGTCATCCACCGAGTCGCGCCGGAAGAACGTCTGCATCGGCAGATACAGCGGGATGAGCGCCATCTGGTAGATGTGCGTGAACGCGTGCAGCACCGTGGTGAGCGTGAGCGTGCGGGTGCGGCGGGATTCGTCGTGGCTCATGATTTGCGAACCACGGAAGACACGGAAAACACGGAATGAAAAAACAAGTTCATGGTTCGATTCCGTGTCTTCCGTGTTTTCCGTGGTTCAATTCTTCGTTCAAGCTCATCAGCGAACAGCCGCGCGGTTCGGCCTGCGTGGCGCGGCCGATCAGCTCGAAGCCGTCGCCTCGTTTCACGGCGAGGTCTTCCGTCTGGATGGCGAGCACGCTGCGGACATTCGCCAAGTCGAAAATGCGAAGCAACCCGGTTTCGCCTTCGCTCACTTCACGGCCGTTCTCGGGCGAGATGACTTGGGCGCGGCACCACGGGGGGAAGTTGAAAAAGGGTGAGTGAGTCAGTGGGTGAGTGGGTGAGTGGGCGGCAATACCTTGGACTTTGGACTTTGGACTTTGGACTTCTCCCGCCACCCCATCATACGCCTGCGAACTCAGCTCACTCATCCCGTACTCCGTCACGATGTTTTGCGGCGCGATGCCAAGATGTTTCGTGATGAGCGCGTGGAGTTCAGCCTTCGGCACTTCGCGCGACTGGCCTTTGTAGCCGCCGGTTTCCAGGACGCGGGAGCCGCGCGCGAGTTGGTAGCGGATGTTGTTCGCGGCGAAATGATCGAGGAGGTGAACGAAATTGAACGCGGTGCCGAGCAGCGCGAGCGGACGGTTCGCGCACATGGATTTGCGAATGCCGAACAGCGCGGTGTCGAGGTCGAGCGTCCACGCACCGCTGTCATCCAGTTTGCCAACGAATTGCGAATCGCGCGCGCCGAACTCGCGGCGCACCGTGTCGAACATGTGAACGAGCGAGGAATTCGGCGCGGCGCTGGGCGGCGGTGTGAGCGCAAGGAACGGCAGCTTGTCGAGCGGGCCGAGGAGTTGTTCGTCCACGAGGTCGTTCACGTCGGCGAGCCAGTGGCGTTCAAACCACGGCAGCAGCGAGTCCTCGTAAAGCGCCAGCGACTCGGCGCAATGAAAATGCCGGCTGCGGCGCTGCTCCGTGGTGCCGCTAGAAAAAAAGACCGTGGTGCGCTCCTCGGGCGCGAGGCTGGTAAGTTCGAGTTCCTTGAATGCGTTCGTCGGCACGGCGGGGATGTCGCGCCATGCGGAAACTTTTTCCGGCGTGGCACCGCGCGCGACTGCCAGGCGGCGGTAGGCCGCGTTGTGCTGGAACTGGAGTTGAAAAAGTTCCAGCGCCAGAGCTTCAAACTGATTCGCCGACGATGGATGGCGGATGAACTCGCGCAGGCGCGCGGTGAAGTCGGCGAAGGTCGGTTCGTGTGTCATGCGGTTTTGTTTCAAGTTCCGGCTGGTTTTCCGCGACAGCCGGACGCGCGGACTGTGCGCGATGGATGGATGCTTGGCAACGGGCGATGCGATCTCTACGCTCGCGCCGCATGAAGCCTTCCGAACTCAAACGTGCTCTCGACGTGGCCGTGAAATCTGCCCAGGCCGCTGGCGCGTTGATGCAGCAGAATTTCCATCTCCCCAAAAAAGCCAACGAGATTGCGCAGTTCGACATCAAGCTGGAGCTGGACGTGAA
>JANNGC010000907.1:0-8942 GCA_031380445.1 Pedosphaera sp. | reverse complement strand
GCCATACCCACGCCGCCCGCGATCACGAGCGTGGGAAATGGAACCGGCGTGAGCTTGAAAACAATGAGCGCGACCAACCACACGATGCTCGCGATGAAAAGCCCCCGGCACGCGCCGCGCAATGCGTTATCAAGGCGGCGGCGTTGAGCGGTCCGTTGGAGTGCGGATTCAATGGCGTGTAGTTCGCTCATGGCACTGGGACATTGCCCTGTGAACCCGTCGTTGGCGAGGCGATTCCTGTAAACAAATCACGGGCAAGCGCGACAATCCCCGGAGTCAAATCCCTTCACCGCTCACTGTTTCTCATATTCACCCTTGCCCAATCGCTTGAGCACTGTGAACCCCGCCTTCTTCGCGTCGCTCACGGAGAGCGGCTTCGTCTTCTGCGGGGAGCTGAAACCGGAAATCAATTTCCGCACCGGCTTCTTGCACGCAGGACATGCCTTCAGCTCCGCAGCGGTGATGGGACGGCGCAAGGTGAACCGTCCGCCGCACGCGGCGCAGTTGCCTTCGCACAATTCGTATTCGTAAAGCGGCACGGCGCAAACTCTCGCGGCTCGAATTCTGAAAGTCCAATCTCCAATCGCTCCGGACGCCCGCGTTTCAACTGCGGATTGACTTCCCGCACCGAAGCAACGAAATCTCCCGCATTGCCATGAACGATAATGCCTTGCCGAACCCCATGTCTGCGGACTTCACGCGCCGCGAATTCCTGAAGTCCTCCTCCTTCGGAGCCGCCATGACCATGCTCGGCGGCATCCCGCTCCTCGCCGAGGCCCAGGCTCCGGCGGCGGCGGGCGGCGCTTACGAAGGGCCGACCATCAAGTGCGCCGTCATCGGCTGCAACGTGTGGGGCCGGGAAATTCTTGGCGTGCTGGCGCGCTTGCCGAAGGCGGAAGTCATCGCCGTGTGCGACCACTACGAGTCCGAGACGTTTCAGGAGCGCGCGAAGGAAGGCGCGCCGAAAGCCACCTACTACACCGATTACAAAAAGGTGCTGGAGAACAAGGACGTGCAGGCCGTGCTCATCGCCACGCCCACGCATCAGCACAAAGAGATCGCCATCGCGGCGTTGCAGGCGGGCAAGCACGTTTATTGCGAAGCGCCGCTCGCGCACACCGTCGAGGACGCGCGCGCCATCGCCGTCGCGGCGCGTGACTCGGTGAAATCTTATTTCCAAGCCGGCCTCGGACTGCGCTCCGATCCGCAGCGCAAGTTTCTTCTGCCGTTCGTTCGCACCGGCGCGACGGGCAACAACGTCAAGACGCGCGCGCAGTGGCACAAGAAGACGAGCTGGCGTCGCGCCTCGCCGAAGCCCGAGCGCGAGACGGAACTCAACTGGCGTCTCCGCAAGGAAACTTCCCCCGGCCTCGTCGGCGAGATCGGCATCCAGCAGATTGACGCCATGCACTGGTTCCTCAGCAAGCGTCCCGTGTCCGTGACCGGCTTCGGCAGCATCCAATTGTGGACTGACGGACGCACCGTGGATGACACCGCGCAAGTCGTCTTCCAATACGAGGACGGAACGAGTTTCAACTACGAGGCGTGTCTGGCCACGTCGTTTGATTCCGACTACGAAATCCTCTACGGCAGCGACGCCGCCGTGATGATGCGCGGCAACAAGGCGTGGCTCTTCAAGGAAGCCGACGCCGCGCTGCTCGGCTGGGAAGTGTATGCGCGCAAGGATCAGTTCTTCAAAGAGACCGGCATCGCGCTCGTGGCCGACGCGAGCAAGAGCGGCAAGCAGGGCAAAGGCGACGCCAGCGGCGACGGGGACGCGCCGATCTATTTCGCGCTGAACAACTTCATCGAGAACACGATGCTGATCGCCAATGCCGTCGAGGATTATTCCGCGACCTTCGACGTGAAGGACATGAAGGCGCTGCGCGAATACCTCGTGAGCATTCAGAAGAGCAAACTGCCCGCCGCCACCTGGCAGGACGGTTACGAGTCCACCGTCTGCGCGCTCAAGGCCAATGAGGCCGTGATGAAGAAGGGCACGATCAAGTTCGAGAAGGAATGGTTTGAAGTGTGAGAAGCATCGAACACAGCGCGCCCGAAGAAGTAGTGGGGCAGCCGTCCCGGCTGCCACTCGTCCACGGGCCGTCCCGGCTGGTGTTTCTTCCGGCCGCCGGACTCAGGCAGGCGCGACGCCTGCCCCACTACCAGAGCGGCGTGGCCGCAACATTTGAACTCAACTCCCTCGGTGCGCGTCCATAACCACGATCACTGATTACTGATGACCGATTACTGATAACTGACTTTATGAAAACCCTTCGCCTCTCCCTCATCGCCACCGCGCTGCTCTGCGCCGCCGCGCTCTGTGCCGCCGAACTCACCAAGTTCACCGCCCAGCCCGGCAGCAAAGTAAAAATCGACGGCACCTCCACCGTTCACGACTGGACCGTGGAAGGCGGCATCATCGCCGGCGCGATGGAACTCGACCCCGCCTTCGCGGCGGAACCCACGAAAGCCAAGCCCGGCAAGGTCGCCGCGAAAGTGGACGCCACCATTCCCGTCCGCACCCTGAAGAGCGGAAAAAGCCCCATGGACAACATCATGCACGCCGCCATGAAGCAGCCGCTCCATCCCCAGATCAAATACCGCCTCACGGAACTGACGTTGAAGGAAACCCCCAAGAACGCCGAAGCCCCGTGGGAGTTCGACAGCAAAGGCGAACTGGTGGTCGCCGGCGTCACGAACCAAGTCGCTTTCCCCGTCACCATGACCCGCACCGACAAGGCCATTAAGACCACCGGCAGCACCAGCGTGAAGATGACCAGCTTCGGCATCCAGCCCCCCGCGCCCGCCGTTGCCCTCGGCCTGATCAAGACCGGCGACGACGTGAAGCTGACCTTCGAGTGGAATACCGCCGTCCCGGCGAACTAACCGGACGGCGCGCGGACTTTACAGTCCGCAGCAAGCGGCGAAAAACAGGTGGTGTTGGTTAATCGGGACGCCTCCCGTCCATACACAATGCTGCGGACTGGAAAGTCCGCGCGCCGGTCAATTCAGCTTCGCCAGTTCCGTTTTCACCAACTGAACGAGCGGCTGTACCGTGGCGCGGGTGAAGGAGAATTTGCAGCCGGCGGCGGCGAACAGTTCAGGGAGCGGACGGGAGTTGCCGAGCGCGAGGCCGCGCTGGTAGTCGGCGAGCGCGGCGGCTTTGTCCCGCTTCGAGTTGGCCCACACTTGCAGCGCGCCGAGCTGCGCGATGGCGTACTCCACGTAGTAGAACGGGTAGAGGAAGATGTGCAATTGGCGGTGCCAGAGATTCGCGCGCGCGTCCTCGAAGCCGGACCAGTCGGCGTCGCCACCGAAACGATCCATCAGCGCCAGCCACGCGGCGCGTCGCTCCGCGCGCGTGTGGCCGGGGTGCGTGTAAATCCAGTGCTGGAAGGCGTCCACGGTGGCGATCCATGGGAAGACGCCGACGATGCCTTCGAGGTGCGTGCGGCGGGCGCGGCGCGCGTCGTCGGCGTTGGGGTAAAATTCCTCGATGAATTCCGCCCCGAGCAATTCCATGCTCATGCTGGCGACCTCGCAAAACTCGATGGGCGCGCCGCGATACGAATAGAGCGGCTCGTTCCGCGTCGCGAGTGCGTGGAAGGCGTGACCGGCCTCGTGCAACATCGTCTCCACGTCGCGCTGCTGGCCCACGGCGTTCATGAAGATGAACGGCAGGCGCGACTCTGGCAGCGTGGACTGGTAGCCGCCGGGGGCTTTGCCCTTGCGGTTGTCGAGGTCGAGCAGGTGCTGCTGGCGCATGGTGAGAAATCCTTGCGCAAGGCCGGGATCAATTTCATCGAAGATGCGCTGGGTGCGGAGAATCATCTGCGGCACCGTCTCGAAGGGTTTGAGCGCGGGACGGTTGAACGGGTCCACGGATAAATCCCACGGACGCAACGCGGTGAGTTTCAATTGCTCGCGCCGATGGGCCTGCAACTCGCGCTGGAGCGGCACGACTTCCTGCTCGATGGCGTCGTGAAACGCGAAGCAGTCCTCCGGCGTGTAGTCGAAACGCCCGCGCAGCTTGAAGGCGTAGTCGCGGTAGTTGTCGAAGCCGGCGTTCTTCGCCAGCGTGCCGCGCAAGGTCACGAGCTGATCGAAGATGCCGTCGAAGTTGTCACGCTCCTGCAAGCGGCGTTGCGTGACCAGTTGCCACGTCTCCTGCCGCAGCGCGCGGTCGGGTTCTTCGAGGAACTTGCCCATCTGGATGAGCGTCTTTTCCTCGCCGCGAAACTGCACGGTGAGCGCGCCGGAAATTTTCTGATACTGCTGGCCGAGCTTCGCCTCCTCGGTTTCCAGCGCGACGTTCTCCGGGCGGAAGAGTTCAACGTGCTGCTTCGTGTCGCGATCAAACACTTCGTAGCGGCGCGGCGGCAATTGCGCGCGGTGCGGCGAGGCGAGGTAAAGCTGCTCCAGCTTGAACTGCCGGGGCTTGGTCTGCGGCTCGACCTGCTCGACGAATTGCAGGTAGGACTTCTCCGCATCCGCGTTGTCCGTGTGGCACGTCATGGCGATGTAACGCTTCGCGCTCTCCTCATCCAGCGCGGCGGAGAGTTCGCTCCAGTCCAGGAGGGCGCGCTCCAGTTCAGCGGCGGATGACGCGCCGGAAAGTTTCTCCTCCACCACATCGAACAGCGGCGCGATGGCGTTCCAGTCGCCGAGATCAATGATGGCCGGCACCAACTGGCGCGGCGTGTGGACGGGCAGATTTCCAAAAGGCAGCAAATTCATGCGGTGAAGGATGACAGCGGCTCCCGGCGCATGGCCAAAAGAATTTTCCCGCAGATTCAGAAATTCCACAGATTGTCAGAGCACATCTCAGGAATGCTGAAACTGCGGGAAAATATCCGAGCCTTACACACGCAGGAAAATCTTTCGCCGATACAGGAACCCCGCGAGCGCCACGGCCAGCAGCAGGCCCACGCCCGCCGCCAGCAGATGCCCCGCGCCGGGCGTGAGCAGTTGGTTGAAAAACTTCGCCACATCGCCGCCAACGAGCCGGTGCACCAGCTTCTCGAAACCCACGATGCTGTCCGCGAAGTAGAGCGTGATGGCGTTCGCGCCAATCCAGATGAAGGGCACCGCCCATTTCTGTTTGCCCCAGACGTCAATCACCTGATGAAACACGCCGAGCAGGATCGCGCTGTAGCCGCCCGCGACGAGGACGAAGGAGGAGGTCCAAATCTTTTTCACGACCGGGAATTGAAAGCCCCAGATGAAACCGAGCAGCACCAAAATCACGCCGCCGCTGATCAGCCACAGCGATTTGTGCCGCGAACAGTCGCATGGACGTTTCAACCACAGCCCGGCCAGCACCCCGAGCAGGCAGGTGGCAATCGCGGGCAGCGTGCTCAACAAACCTTCCGGATCCCACGTCCCGTCCCAGCGTTTGCCGGGGAGATAATTCGCATCAATCCAGTTGGATAAATTCTGTCCTGGCTCGAACACGCCCGCGCCGATCCCCGGCACCGGCACAAAGGTCATCAGCGCCCAGTAGCCGACGAGCAGCGTGACGCACGCTGCCACCAGTCCTCGCCAGCGCAGATTCAGGAACAGCAGCGAGGCGAACAGGTAGCAAAGCGCGATGCGGTTCAGCACGCCGAGCAAACGAACCTCCGGCCAGAGTTTGCTCACGCCGCCCGCGTAAATCAGCGCCAGCACGAACAGCACCACAAAGCGCCGCAACACGCGCCGATGCGCCGCCGCCTTGCCTTCCTGTTCCACCAACCGCGTGAGCGAGAACACGAGGGACACGCCAACGATGAAAACGAAGAGCGGGAAGATCAAATCGTAGAAGCGGAAGCCCGCCCACTCAACATGCTCCAACTGGTGGCCCGCGAAATTTCCCGCCGCCGCGAGCGCGCCTTCCTTGCCCCGGGACATTTCCTGCAACGCCGCCGCGAGCGAATCGCCGCCGAGAATCCAGAACATGTCGAAGCCGCGCAGCGCGTCCACGGAGACGACGCGCGGGCTTTTGGCCGGAACCACGGCGGGGACGGGATGGGTTTCGTTCACGCGCCGGTTTTCTCATTCCGCCCGGCCCAAGGCAACACAGGTGTCGCGCTCCCAGACGCGTGGCGAATGTCTGGCGAAAGAAACTACAGTTTCTCGCTGCTCAAAACCACGCGCAGCAAAGAGGAACGTCCGGGCGCGAGCGTGATTTTGTTCCGGCCCACGTTGCCGGATTCCACGCAGACCATCTGAAGATATTCGTCGTCGCCGAAATCGGGCATCTGCGCCGCCTTGGCGATCCACGGGTTCCAGACCACGGTCGAGTTGGAGCCGGATTTCTCGACGAGAATTTTCCGGCGCAACGCCTGGTCGCGAATTTCCACCTTGCCCGTGGTGTCGAGGTAGGTGCGATCCACTTCGGCGGCGAAGCGCACCTCGCTGTACTGCTCAGTGTGGGGCGCGTAGTTCTCCACCTTGTCGAGATAGTCCGCACCCTTCAGCCCCGCCACGACCGTCTGCGCGATGTCGCCGACGGTGAAGTAGGTGTGCAGGCAGTTCTCGAACGTGAACTCCTGATCGCGCGCGCAGTTGGTGACGATGAGATCGAGCTTGAGCTGATCCGTCACGGTCACGATGTAGTTCGCGGTGAAGGGCGGCCACATCCCGCCCGCGCTCGTCTCGGGCAGACTGAAGCGCAGCGTGGCCCCGCCGTTCGGCAGCGCGCTCGTCTCGTGCAGCACCCAGTCGGTCTGGCGCGCGAAGCCGTGCGCCGGCTCGCCCTCGCGCGGCCCGAACCACGGCAGAATGATCGGCACGCCGCCGCGAATGGGCTGGCCGGGCGCGAAGCGGCTGCACTGGCTCATAAAGAGGAGCGGCGGCTGGCCGTTGATCTGGAAATTGGTGACGTGCGCGCCGTGCAGATAAATCTCGGCGCGCGCCTTGTCGCTGGTCACTTCGATCTTCGGCAGTTCGCCGTTGCCTTCGATGATGGAGACGCGACCGGGGATTTCAAATCGCCGCAGCGCTTCGAGTGCATTGCCGTTCGCCATAGTTTGCGCAGGATAGTCACGGCGGGAAATTCGGCCCAAGCAATTTCTTGGTCGCAGTGCGGCAGCCGTCTCGACGGCCACAAGTTCGATGGCCGCTCCACTGTTCCTGCCAAAGACCGCTTTCAACAGCGCGCCGTACGGCCTACGTTTTCCGCATGAACTCCACTTCCTTTTGTCGCGCGCTCCTGCTGAGTTGCTGGGCGCTCGCCGGTGAATCCATTTTTGCGGCGGAAAACTCTTCGCGCGTGCAACTGATCCGCACGCCCGGCGGCGGACTCCAGCCGCAGGCCGTCGTCGATGCGCGCGGGATGCTGCACCTCGTCTATTTCAAGGGCGAGGCGAAGGCGGGGGATTTGTTTTACGTGCGCCAGTTGCCAGGGCGCGATGACTTCTCCGCGCCGCTGCGCGTGAACAGTCTCGACGCGTCCGCGATTGCCGTCGGCACCATTCGCGGCGCGCAACTGGCCGTGGCCCCGGACGGCCGGACGCATGTCGTGTGGAATGGGACGAAGGCGGTGGAAGGTGCGCCGCACACCGGCGCTCCGATGTGGCACGCCCGGCTGAACGACGCGGGCACAGCCTTCGAGCCACAACGCGACGTGATGCAATTCACCGGTGGCCTCGACGGCGGCGGCGCGGTGGCGGTCGCCGGCGGCCTGAACGTGTTCGTCTTCTGGCACGGCGCGACGCCGGACAACACGCGCGGCGAGGAAGGACGCGGCGTGTTCATGGCCCGCTCGACGGACGGTGGAAAAACCTTTGCACGCGAAACCAAAATCAACCCGCGCGACACCGGCGCGTGCGCGTGTTGCGGAATGCGCGCGCTCGTGGATGACGCGGGAAACTTGTTCACGCTCTATCGCGCGGCGGGAGAAAAAGTCTACCGCGACGAAACACTGCTCCTCTCGCGCGATCGGGGGCGCACTTTCGAAGTGGTCAGCGATCATCGTTGGAAGGCGGCGACCTGTCCGATGAGCAGCGCGGCTTTGATCACGAGCCGGAGCGGAACCGTGGCCGCGTGGGAAACGGCGGACCAAGTTTATTTCCTCACCGTCGATCCGAAGAAGCAACAACCCTCACGCCCCATCGCCGCGCCGGGCGTGGGAAAACGCAAGCACCCTGTCGTCGCCGCGAACGCGAAGGGCGAACTGCTGCTCGCGTGGACGGAAGGCACCGGATGGCAGCGCGGTGGCTCCGTAGCCTGGCAGATGTTCGATGCAAACGGCAGTCCGCTGGCGGAAAAAGGCCGCGCGCCTGGCGTCCCGGCCTGGGGACTCGCCGCTGCGGTGGCGAAGGCGGACGGGACGTTTGTGATTTTTTACTGAGTCCCCGGGCGCGCTCAAAACCATTTATCCTCTTGGGTTGCTGGGTTAGAGAACAATGTGGTGATGCACCCCAGACCACCCACAAACTTCAAAAAAGTGATTGCACGCCAAATTTCGATTGCTACATTCCGCCTCCGCTTTTGGTAAAGCGGCTTAGTTTTTAACCATTAACAGACAATTGCTCTTTGTATGGCAGGACAACGTATCCGTATCCGGCTCAAGGCCTATGACCATCGCGTCATTGACCAGTCAGCCCATGAAATCGTCGAGACCGTGAAGCGCAGCGGCGCCCGTGTCGCCGGCCCCATCCCGCTTCCGACTCGCATCGAACGCTTCACCGTGCTGCGCTCGCCGCACGCGGACAAAAAATCCCAGGAAACTTTCGAGCAACGCACGCACAAGCGCCTGCTCGACATCCTCGACCCCACGGCCAAGACGGTGGACGAGCTGAAGAAGCTGAACCTCCCCGCCGGCGTGGACATCACCATCAAAATCTGATTTTATGCCTGCCGTTTCGATTTCGGGGAATCGGAACTTTGACTACGTGCAACGGCACGTGCTATGAGTGGTACAGCGTTGGCAGTAGCATCATTGTTGGAGTTATGAG
>JANNGC010000886.1:0-1820 GCA_031380445.1 Pedosphaera sp. | reverse complement strand
CGAAAGGGATGTGAGCGCGGTCGTGCCATGACCTCTAACCAGGCGCATCTGCTGAGATAAACTCGGCACGCCGCAACCTTCGGACGGAGCGCGGCTGGGTCCCGCGCCGCGCCCTTCCACCACCTTGCCGCGATTTCCTGTTTGGCCTTTCTCCTCGCTCTCGTAAAGTCCCCGCAATGACGATGCCGCTGCCCAAGCCCGAGGTGATTTTGACGCACGAGAGCGATCTGGACGGATTGCTCTCCGGCCTGCTCTTGCAACGGCTCGCCAAGCATCTCTTCGGCGTCGAGATTCCGCTCCAGGCCTATCACTACCAGGCGTGGAAGACGCGCGACCTGCGCGAGCGTTGCGCGTGGGTGTGCGATTTCAGCTTCGAGGCGCGGCTGGACAAGCCGGACTGGGTGGTGATTGACCATCACCCCACCGACCTCAAGCCGCTGCACGCGCACCTGATCCACGACATCACCAAATCCGCCGGCTCGCTCTGCTATGAACTGTGCGTGGCGGAGAAACTCGGCACGCCTGATTTGGACAAGCTCGTCCACTGGAACAACGTCTCCGACCTGTTTCTCGAAAACGATCCCGAGTTCGTCACCTCCTGCGACTACGCGAACCTGGTCAAGACGTACAATTTCTGGAACCTGCACACGCTCATGGACGGGAAGGTCGAGCGGCTCGTGAACCATCCGCTGCTCGAAGTGATGGCCGTGAAGCGCCGTGTGGAAGACCCGCTCGGCTTCGAGTGGAGCCGCAAAAACATCGTGGCGATCAGCCCGACGATTGGCTACGTGGAGACGGTGGTGGGGAACACGAACCTCGTCGTGCATCAACTGCTCGAAGCGCGCGCGACGAAGTATCCGGTGCTGCTCACGATGTTCAAGAAGGCGAACAACCAGATGATCGTGAGCCTGCGCAGCAAGAACGGCGAGGCGTTGCCGGTGGCGGTGAAGTTGCAGGGCGGCGGTCACGCCAACGCCAGCGGCGCGGTGCTGCCGCGCTCGGTGCGCAATGCGGACGAGGCGGTGGATTATTTGAAGAGCCTGTTCAGCCCGACCGTGTCGGCGAAGAATGCCGCGTTCAACAGCCTCGAAGGCGCGTTCGCCGCGCTGGAAGCGAAGCAGTAGGCAGTCGCCCAGTTTGCGGAGCGCGGGTTTTCAACCCTCATCATTATGATACGGATTTGTTTCACGATGTCCGCGCGTGTCAACGACGCTCGCTCCGCCAGCGCCGGTTGGAGTTTGTGATTTGGATTTTGGAATTTCCCCGCCGGGGTGGTGGGCCTGCCCGGACTTGAACCGGGAACCAAGGGATTCTGAGTCCCCAGCACTAACCATTGAGCTACAGGCCCGCTGAAGACTCCGCACACCAAACACCAAATCACGAACGAACTCCAACCTGCAAATTCCGCCTCTGGAAAAGTCCGCGTCCTCTCCCTCACCCCGGCCCTCTCCCGCTGGGAGAGGGAGAACCATTCGCCGCCGCGTGGCCGAAGATGGCCGCTCCGATTGAACCAGCGCCCCAAACGCGGCGAGCCGTGCGCAAGAACCCACGCCGCCCACCGCGCTCCCTCTCCCAGCGGGAGAGGGTCGGGGTGAGGGAGAACGCCACGGACCACCCGAGCTGCCGGTCATGCCAAGGCCTCGGCTCTTCCTTATTTGGTGTTTGGTTTTTGGGGTTTGGTGTTTGTACCTTCCCCGCTCGTTTATGGAACAATCGCCAACGCCCGCACCGTCGGAAAATTCGCTCATCGAACAGCGCCGCTCCAAGCTCAAGCAGCTTGAGGCCAAGGGCGTTTTCCCGTTCAAGAACAAGTTCACCAC
>JANNGC010000845.1:0-8585 GCA_031380445.1 Pedosphaera sp. | reverse complement strand
GGTTTCTGCTACTTCAACTCCATCGCCATCGCCGCGCTGGATGCGCTCGCGACGGGTGTGAAGCGTGTGGCCGTGTTCGACTTTGACGTGCATCACGGCAACGGCACCGAGGCGATTCTCAAGGACAAGGACAACGTCGTGTTCGCCTCGATTCACCAGCACCCGTGCTACCCCGGCACCGGCACCGAGGACGTGGGGAAGAATTGTTTCAACTATCCCGTCGCGCCACGCACGCCGCGCGAGGCGTATCGAAAAGTTTTGACCAAAGCTCTTGACCGAATCCTCGCCACGAAGCCCGAACTCATCGGCGTGTCGGCGGGCTTCGATTGTTACGCGCGCGATCCGCTCGCGCAGGAGACGCTGGAGGCGGAAGACTTCCAATGGTTCGGCGAGTCGCTGCGGAAAACGGGCGTGCCGTTCTTCAGCATTCTCGAAGGCGGCTACAGCGATGATTTACCGGAACTGATCTTCGCCTACCTCAAGGGCGTGAACGGGAAGTAGTTGTCCCGTTCCGAACGCGATTGGCACAAAGGCTAAACGAAGCGCCCGTGAGTTTTACACCCACGGGCGCATCAATCACTCCTTGGCCGCTTAAACTCCGATGGACGCCTTCTGCACCGCAGTCCAATCGCCATTCGGCTCGCCACCATCCCAGAAACGCATCCGATACTCGCGCGTTTCGGCCTGCCCATTCACGAGCAGAGGCCGGGCGTCGAGGTAAGGCTTCTTCGTATCGATCGCGAGGAACTCCCACGCTCCGCCATTGCGCCGGCTTTCGATGTACACGCCCTCGTGACCGAACTTGGTGAAGTCCAGTCGCGCGCATTGGCAGGTCGGACCATCTTCAACCGTGGTGGTGAAATCGGGGAACAGATGCGTGTCCGCACTTTCCGTTCCGATGATTTGCAAATCCTGGCCGATCATCTCGTTGTATCCCGCACTGGTTTTCAGGCGGGCGATCTGCGCAAACAACCGCTTGAGAATTCCGACCGGCTGGGGCGCGGGCGGACTCGGAAAAAGCGTCCCGGTGGGAACTGGAATCGGACTGAGATTGGGCACGCCGCCATTGGCGACCAATTTTTTGTAAGCCGTCGCCTCACGCGTGTCCTGTTCCACCTGTGGGTGCCAGATTTCCAGGAGCCACACGTAGAAAGTCAGATCGGCCTGCGTCGCGGCAATCTCTGGCGCGGTTACGCCCACGGTGGCTCCGTGGGTGGCAATCTTCGTTTTGTAATTGTTCAGCCAAGGGATTTGGTCGGGTTCGCGGCGTGGGAAGTAGGGTTGTGCGGGCATGGTGTTTCCTTTCGTGTGTTTATGTTGTTACATTCTTTTTTTCAGTTACTTAGACAGGAATTCTGGAAACTGTTTTGACCCGCCCAAGGCCGGTTCAAAGCCGAAGGGGAGCGGTGCAAAATCGAATTGCACCTCGGCCAGTCCCCATGACACCGGCACAAACCGCAGCGGCACCGTTGCGAGGCCGATTCAGACCTCGCCAAAATGGAACGGCCTCCGCGCAGAACGAATTTGCGCCGGTGGAATGAGCGGTGGGACCGCCCCGGAAGGGTTAAAAACCTTTGCATAAATCCGCGACCTGAACATGGAGCGCCTTGGCGATTCGGACCAGCGTATCGAGCGAAGCGGTTTCCACTCCACGCTCCAAAGCGCTGATGTAAACCGGGTGGAGGTCCGCCTTCTCCGCGAGTTTTTCCTGCGTCAGTGCGCTGAGTTTTCGGTAAACTCGCAAGTTGCTCGCAAAGAGTCGGCGGTGTTTCGGCCCGGGTGACACTGGGTGATACGAAAATCCTTGACTGCCCGAGTGACCACAATGTTTGCACTTAGTTTTGGTTGCCTTCTTTCAAGAAGCCGCTACGGTTCCAACTCGTTCACCCAGTCCAGTAATTGCTCGGGAAAAATGACTCAAACTATGAAGACACTCCACCTCTGTTGCCTGCGTTTTTTTCTGCTTCTGGCGATGCTCGTACATGTCGAAGCCGCCACGCCCTTGACCGTTCGCATTCAGACCACCAACCAGCCGCCGAACTCCGTGCGGCTCGACTGGAACAGTCAGGCCGGTCTGAACTATCAAGTTCTCTCCACCACGAATATTGATCCGTTCTCGCTCTGGTTTCAGGCCAGCGGAACGATTCCGGCCAGCGGCACGAACACGACCGCCGTGGGATCAGCCACTAACCCCACAGCGTTTTTCAAACTGCATACCCTTGGTCAGGCGGGCAGCGGCAAGCCGACCATTTCGATTATTTCCCATACCAACGGAGAATCGGTTTCTGGCCTGACGAGGATCGTGGTCAGCGCTCAAGACGACAGCCGGATCACTTCAGTCAGTCTGCTGGTGGACGGAGAGCCTTACGAAGCCTCCATCTCCGAAGGAGATTTGTTTTGGGCAGTGAACACCGGACATTTTTCCAACGGAACGCATACGGTGCAGGCGCAAGTGGTGGACAACGCTGGCAACGCCGAACTCGGCGGCAACCCGAACAGTTCCATTGGCGGAAACAGCGCGCTCTCTGCCACGGTCACGCTCAACTTCTCCAACGTCGTGCGCTGGATTGATCCGGGCACCGGGTTTGATTCCGTCGTGCCGATTTCGATCCGGTCGAGTCTGTTCCCGACCAACTGGACGGTTTATGTGGAGGATGAATCCGGTGACATCATTCGGACTTTCACCGGCTTCACGGCGGACGGGATCGTGGAAACTGAATGGGACGGCAAGGACGGGAATGGCGTTGATGCTCCGATAGATCATGGCTATCGCGTGCTGTTCGTGTTGGGCGAACTGCCGCCACCGCCCGCGCCCAGCACGCCACCGCCGCCCGGCCCGGCTCCGGGGCCAAGTTCCTTTTCAATGCAGTCGCCGGAATCGGCACCGAAACTTGCGGGCCACAACAAATACGGCCAACCAGTCTATGAAGTGACGACCGCGCTGCCTCCCATCCCCAGCGTTTACTTCGACGAAAAGGTTCAAGAGGAAATCAAGCAGGGCAAGCGTCCACCGTTGCCGCCGCTGATGGATGGCACGTTTAGTCCAGACGCGAAGCATCCCAAGGTGAAGAAAAAGCAAGTGTCGCTCGTGGAAGCGTCATTCATGGCGTTACAAATGGCCGGCGATCCGAACGTCCACACCAATGACGTGCTGGTTTGGCGGGAGAAGCCGTGGACGAGCGGGCAGATCATTCTGGCCCGTCAACGCTTGAGTTCGCTAATTCTAAACACGAAGTACGCGAACAACCTTGCGACGCTCGCGACGGACGTTGCCACCGCCGAGGATGAGAACCCCGGTCGCACCGTGTATGGCAGCCCCATGGAGTGCAATCTTCCCGCGAGTTTTGATGTCCTGCTCAATGACCTCAAGAGTCCCAATGGCGCCAACGTGAGGGATTTTTACTACATCGGACACTCCAACGGTGACGCCATCGGCTATTCGGAGGGATCGCCGGGTAACGGAATCAGTACGGCCAAGCTGAGGCTGGCGCTTGGAAACTTTGTGGTCAGAAATTCGCTGCGGTGGAATGGGCGCATGTTGCTCAGCTTCAGATATCCCTACCGCTTTGTGTTTATTGACGGGTGTCTCTCCGTGAACGGCCCGTTGCACTCCGCGTTCGGCATCATTGATGACAAGCCCAGCGTGCTGCAATGGAAGCCGCGTCGGGCGTTTCTCGGGTGGACCGTGGAAACTAAGAACAGCATTATGAACCAGACGCAGGCGGACTGGAGCGGCCTCTTCTGGAAAAAATGGATCGACAATGACAATGCGGATTACAATGTGGCGTTGTTAGTCGCGGTCAACAGGGCAACGGCGCTGAAAGCCATCCCTGTGCAGCCCAAGATCATCGGCGACATATCGCTACGATGGAGTGATTAGGATGAAACACTTTGGAATTTTTTTAGCGGCGCTCCTGACGGTATGCGGCGTTTGCGCAGGTGAGCGGGAACAAACTTACTACCGAGAGAAGGGGCTTCCACTCATCCGTGATTTTATTCGGACCAACCAGTTGGCCTTTGACCCGGATTTTGCAACCAACAAGATCAGTCATTGGGACGTTGAATACGCAACAAATTCAGGAAAGTTCTTGTCGCGCACCATGCTAGAGAAGCGGCTTGTTTTCCTTTTTATCGGCGACCAAACGAACAGCCGCATTGATTCCTACGAAGACAAAGTCGGCTGGCCGCGCAACCTGATGAAGCTCAAGCCGGAAGAGGCGCGCGTCTGGGCGACGCGCACCAACCTGCTGAACACCAACTCCGCTCGCGCGCTGTTGCGGGAAACCTTCCGACGACTCGGGCACAATGAATCCAACTTCAAGCCGATGGAGTTCGAACACATCACTTGGGGACATAACGTACCCCAACACTTGCGCCTCGCCCTTCCCTTCTACCGAGGCCGATGGATACGGAGCGACGTTCAGCCGAGCAATAATTCCCACGTCCCCAGCGTTTACATCACCGTCTCCGGCGTGCAGTCAAACCTCGTGGAATACATGACGGCCCTGCTCCCGCATGTGCCTGGGAAGGATTGGTAAGCTTCGGCGACGACCTATTGAGCTATTGCAGCCCGGATTCGGGGACCACAGATGTCAAAAAGCTGACATAGTCTCGCCTATCGTTTGCCTATCGTGTCTTCAATAGCTGCACTCATCATTTCGCTTCCGACCTCTTGATTCGTCGGCCATGCTCGCGGTGTGTCTGGATTAATTGCCATTGTTGGAAGACCGAATGTTGGAAAGTCCGCGCTGTTCAATCGCATCGCGGGGCGGCGCATTGCCATCGTGCATGATCAGCCGGGCGTGACGCGCGACCGCGTGACGGCGCAGGCCGAGTGGCACGGGCAGCCGTACACGCTGGTGGATACCGGCGGCATCGGCCTGCTGCGCCGCGAGAAGTCCGAGGACATCATCGTGAAGGCGGCGGTCGAGCAGGTGCAGATCGCGATAGATTCCGCGAGCGTCATCATCTTCGTGGTCAACGTGCAGGAGGGCATCACGCCGCTCGACCAGGAAGTGGCCAAGCGTTTGCGTGTGGCCAAGAAGCCCGTGCTCGTGGCCGTGAACAAGGTGGACACCGAGCGCGTGATTCCGCAGGCCGATGAATTCGTGCGCCTCGGCTTTGATAAAATTTTTCCCGTCACCGCCATTCACGGCGAAGGCATCGAGGCGCTCATGGATGAGGCGGGGAAGTTTCTCCCGGTTCCAGATTCAACAGGTGAAGCCGAGCCGTTGAACGAGCATGTGGACAACGAGAGCGGTGATGAACCGGACACGAGCGACAAGCCGCCCAGGAAAATCGAACCGCTCAAGCTCGCCATCGTCGGCCGCCCGAACGTCGGCAAGTCTTCGATCATCAATGCGCTCACGAACTCCGAGCGGGTCATCGTCAGCGCGATTCCGGGCACGACGCGCGATGCGATTGACGTGCCGTTTGAAGTCGTGACCGAGGGTGTGCGGCAGCAGTACGTGCTCATTGACACCGCCGGCATGAGGAAGAAGGGGCGCGTGGATGACTCCATCGAGTTCTTCAGCGTGAAGCGCAGCGAGGAGTCCATTGAGCGCGCGGACATCTGCGTGCTCGTGCTCGACGCCGTGGAGGGAATTCTCGAACAGGACAAAAAGATTGCCGCAAAGATCACCGAGGCGCGCAAGGCGTGCATCATCGTGATCAACAAGTGGGACTTGATCGAAGAGACCGTGCGCGAGGTGCGCGAAGAAGAAATTGATCGGCGCAACAAGAAGGATCGCGGCCACGGCAAGCGGTTGAGCACGCTCGTCGAGTTCGGCGAATGGGTGCAGGAGCTGTTGTTCTTCCTCGATTACGCGCCGGTGATTTTCACGTCGGCGAAGTCAGGCTTTCACCTCGACCGCCTGCTCGAAGCGGTGCGCTACATCGCGGCGGAGTTGCAGAAGAAAATTCCCACGGCGATCCTCAACCGCACGCTGCATGACGCCGTGGAACGCCGCCAGCCCGTGAGCGCGGTCGGGCATCGGCTGAAATTCTTTTACTCCACGCAGGTGCGCCAGTCGCCGCCCACGTTCCTGCTCTTCGTGAATCGCGACGAGCTGTTCTCCGACGCCTACAAAAAATATCTCGCGGGCAAGATGCGCGAAGCCTTCGGCTACGAAGGCTGCCCCGTGGTGCTGGTGCCGAAGGCGCGTCCGAAGACCATCGAGCCGGTGCGGAAGTTCAACAAAAACGGCCCGCGCACCGAGCGGCAGAAGAAGCACGACGAGCGCCGGCCGAAGAAGCGAGGGTAAGGGCGTGAAGCCCAGCTTGGCGCGGGCGAAAGCGCCGTCGCCGCTCCGCTCGGCCGGGCAGTCCAAAGGGCGCCGCTCCGAGTCGTGGCGCGGCGCGGGAGAGGAAATTCATCTCGACCGGCCAAGGACGCCCCATTTTTGTTTTCGACCATGAAACTACAGCGGCTGAAATTCACGCCGCCTGCTCACTGTTAGGCCCAGGATGCTCGACATGAACCAACCAAAAACCAAATCGGAGCGCTCCGTTGCAACATTGACCGCCTTTCGCTCCGCTCGTAATTTCTGCGCCCGGTTCGACCGGAACTCATGAATTACTGCCCGTCCCCTTACGTTTTTCAGCGGCGCAAAGCGCGCGAAGTAATCGTCGGCGATCCGGCGCACGGCGGCGTGATCCTCGGCGGCGACCATCCCGTGGTGAAGCAGTCCATGCTCACCTGCGACACGATGGACACCGCGCTCTCCGTGCGCCAGACGCTGGAACTCGTCGAGGTCGGCTGCCAGATCGTCCGCATCACCGCGCCCACGGTGAAGGACGCGGCGAACTTGGAGAACATCGTGCGCGAGCTGCGCGCGCAGGGCTGCCTGGTGCCCATCGTGGCCGACATTCACTTCAAGCCAGACGCGGCGATGGAGGCCATCAAGTGGGTCGAGATGGTGCGCGTGAATCCCGGCAACTACGCCGACTCGAAGAAATTCGCGATCAAGGAATACACCGATGAGCAATACGCCGCTGAGTTGAAACGCATTGACGAAAAATTCACGCCGCTCGTGCTGGAGGCAAAGCGATTGAAGCGCGCGCTGCGCATCGGCACGAATCACGGCTCGCTCTCCGACCGCATCATGAACCGCTACGGCGACACGCCGCTGGGCATGGTGGAGAGCGCGCTGGAGTTTGCCCGCATCGCGCGCGCGCAGGACTTCCACAACTTCAAGTTCTCGATGAAGTCCTCGAACCCGAAGGTGATGATCGAGTGCTACCGCCTGCTCACGGCGCGGCTCGCGGAACTGGGGCCGGACTGGAATTACCCGCTGCATCTCGGCGTGACCGAGGCCGGCGAGGGCGAGGACGGCCGCATCAAGAGCGCCATCGGCATCGGCTCGCTGCTCTGCGACGGACTCGGCGACACCATCCGCGTTTCGCTCACGGAAGATTCCCCGCGCGAGATCGAGGTGTGCAACGACTTGCTGGCGCAGATTCCATTGCTGACCGGCTCGCAACTTTCGACCTTCAACCTTCAACCCAGCTTCAACCCGTTTGAGTTCGAGCGCCGCGAGACGCCGGAGATTGATTTGAGCGACAGCGTGAAATGCGGTGGCGAGCAACTCATCCGTGTCGTCGTCACGCGCGCGACATGGGACAAGGTCGCGCCGAAGGTTCGCCCGAAGGACGACGTGCGGCCGGAAGCGGTGTACGAAGACCTGAACATTCTCGAAGTGGACCCGACCGAGGACTTCACCGTGAATTGCGCGACGCAACTCATTACGGTGAAAGACGGTGTGGCACTGCCGCCCATCGCGGCGTTCCGTCTGCTCGCAGCGAAGTTGAAACGCCTCGGCTCGAACAATCCGATTCTCCTGAAAGACCTGTTCATGTTCCCGGAGACGCCGCTCTGGCCAAAAATCGCTTTGCTCCGCGCATCCGTGGTCATCGGCGCACTGCTGGCGGACGGCATTGGCGATGCGATTCTCGTGCGTGGTGAAGCGGGCGGCGGTCAGTCATTGCGACTGGCGTTCAACATTTTGCAGGCGGCGGGCTGCCGCTCGTTCAAGACGGACTACGTGGCCTGCCCGAGTTGTGGCCGCACGCTGTTCAATCTCCAGACCGTGACCGCGCGCATCAAGGAGCGGACGCAGCATTTGAAGGGCGTGAAGATTGCCATCATGGGCTGCATCGTGAACGGTCCCGGCGAAATGGCCGACGCGGATTTCGGCTACGTGGGCGGAGCGCCGAACAAGATCAATCTCTACATCGGGCACAAGCCTGTGAAGTTCAACATCCCCGAAGCCGAGGCCGTGGAGCGGCTCGTGGACTTGATCAAGGAACACGGGAAGTGGGCGGAGCCGGAGCCGGTGACGGCGTAGGGCCTTGGTAAAATGCTTTTCGCGAACTGGTAGGGCACGGTGTCTCACCGCGCCGGGCCACGAATCGGAGGCGCGTTCAAGAACTACTCCCGCCTCACTCCGGCGCGCTGAGGACAGCGACGCCCTTGTCTCTTGGAAGTGGGTTAGTCTCTCCCCGCCTTGTTTGTGCGGGCCGGAGTTCCGGTCCGGCAAGGCGCCGACACGAGGCCGTACAACCCCGTGTCGGCCGCGGTCCCGAGT